>DASZXF010000683.1:0-2468 GCA_035546055.1 Ktedonobacteraceae bacterium | reverse complement strand
TGCAGCGCCTGGGCGATTTTCGTTTCCCGGCCCTCCAGATTGGTGGTCCACATCTTGCTCAACCAGCTTACATCCTCCTCCTGCTTCAGGTCAACCATGGGAAACACCACACCATCATAATCATAGATTGGCTTCAGCGATCCTGCCAGCTCTTGAGCATACTGAAAAAGCTCGAAATCCGCCAGCGGACGTTCCAATTTGCTCAGGTACACCAGATCACTCGACTGCGTTTTCAACTGGACAATCGGATGCTCATGCCGGCTCGACTTGTAGAAACTACTCCCCTTCTTTGCCAGGCGCACCGCCGGATATTCGCGCCGATCCCGCCCCGTCAGCGTTCGCTGCTGACCCGGCTCCAGCCAGCTCACCAGCAGATCCAGAACACTGGCAATGCCGAACTCCTTCCACCTCTCATTGCTCTGAAAAGGCTGGAGTTGAATCCCAAAGCCGCGTTCTCGCAAAAAGCGATTGATCTCCTCCGCCGTAAAAGCCGCGATGCTCTCAATTTCTGCGATAGAGCCGCTTTCCTGCCGGCATGGGAGAAAAAATGCTCGTAAAAACTGCTTCTGCTGTCTGTTTACCGCCTCCCATTTGCGCTGCGGCCCGACGATCTCCTCGGCCTTCACCAGCGCCGTAATGATGGGATAGACCACGGTCGTTTTGCTCATATGCTTCTGTTCCTATCCTTTATCTCACTTCTGCGCGCTCAATCTCCAATCTCAATCTGCCAGAAAAGCCTCCCATTTGTCTTTAGCATAGCACAGGACTCCAGAAAACGCGCAAGAAAGGCATTCCCTGGCGCGCCTTCTCTTCCTGAGACACGCGGAGCGATCCCTTTTGGAAACACCTCCCTCTTCTCCATCCGCCATGCTTATCTCTTACCTTGTTGACAAAAAAAGAGCGCTCGTTTGATCCTCGCCGGTGCGCGCTGGACTGAGTGTTTATCAAAAAGCCCGGTGGCGCTGTTGATGGGCATAAGCTCGATGTCATCAACAGCGCCACCGGGCATGGCGTCCCTGGCGGGAGATTACTTGCCACAACTCCAGGTGCCGCTGACCTGGACCTGGGTTTTCGCGCTGGTGCCGGCGCCGCTCAGGCTGTAGGTGATGCTGCCGGTTTGTTCGCCTTTGTCGACGGTGATGCTGCCGGTGTCGGCGGGATCGCTATTGCTCCAGCCGTTGGCGGTGCTTTCGCCAGGCGTAGTGAAGAGGATCTGTAGCGAGGTGGTGGCGTTGCTGTAAGTGCTGGCGCCGTTGTAGTGCTCGATGACGAACCCAAAATTGTATAGTTTATCGTTGATGGTGCCAGAAAGGTTGACCGTCAGCGTGCGCAGATTGCCGGACGTGGCGTTCTGGCAGGTGGGGACGGCGACGATGGTCATCGGGCCTGCGACCTTACCTGAGAAGGTCAGGCTGGTCGGTTTTTTGACGATAGTGATGGGCGTGCCGTTGACACAGGTGGTCTGCTGAGAACTGCACTGCGCTGTATTTGTGGAGGCTTGCGGACGCAGCAGAAGGTACGTTCCGGTGCCGCCGAGCAGGATTACCAGCGCCACGATCAGCGCCGCCAGCAGGATGACGTTTTTGCGCGGACGGGAGCGTGCAGGCGTAGCTGGAGGTGGCACTGGCGATGGCGAAGCGGGGGGCGTCGCCTGTGGACGTGGCGCCGCTTCTTCCACTGCTTGCGGCGTAAACACGGGCGGAGCCTCTTTCGGCTGAGGCGTTTGTGGAATGGGGGAAAGAGGTTTGCCAGCGGGGGCAGTCGCGGTTTCGTCAGGCCGGGGCGTCTGCGGAACACGGGAAAGAGGTCCGCTGGTAGGGGCGGTAGCGATTTTGTCAGGTCGAGGCGTCTGCGGAATGGGCGAGAGAGGCGCCTGCTTGCCGTGGGCCGGTTGTGCTGTTTCCGACTCCGCTTTCAGGGTTGGAGGAACAGCGGCGGTGGGAATATGGCTGGTGGGCAGATCTGCCACATCCACCGCCTGCGGCTCAGGCGTCGCAGGGACGGGAGAAAGCGGCTCGCGGCTGACAGCGGAGGTAGCCTCAGCCTGCGCAGGGGTCTGCGTTACAGGCGCAGTCACCGCTTCGCCTGCGCCGTCCTCGGCCTTCTCCGCCGCAGGGGCTTGCGCGGCAGGTGCTACAGGTGCTACGGGTGTGGTGGGCGCTGGCGCGTCGAGCGGGGTAGCAGCAATCTCGGCGAGTTCAGTCATTGACAGCGATATTGTGTCGACATCCTCAACGTCGGCTGGCTCAGGTGTCGTCTGCGCGGTCTGAGCGGGCGCAGCGAAGGCCTTCTGCTCCGCCGGAGTCTCCAGCGCTACCTCGGCCAGCGCGTTTGCGGCGTCCTCGGGCGCCGTCTCCGTGGCGCCGGCCTCATCTTCCGGCGTCTCCAACGCTTGCCAGGAGTCCGCTGGAAAGGCTGATATAGATGATTGTGGATGCATACGGCGTGTGCGCAGCGTTGGCAGCGCG
>DASZXF010000682.1:0-6680 GCA_035546055.1 Ktedonobacteraceae bacterium | reverse complement strand
ATAATCTTGTGTGCAAGGATTAATTGAGCAGAAAATGTCAAGGGATTTTCGTTATTCCTCAACACTTCTTGTCTACTTTGTATCCATCTCCAATAGTGTACTGAAAGATATGATTCCTGTCAATGTTTGAGCTTTATTTTTTCTCTGTCATTCTATATCAAAATTTCCTTCTTTTTAGAGCGAGAAACCCCTCGTATGGAAGTGGATTGATTGTATTGTTTATCTAAATTGGATAAAAAGTCTGAAAGCATGTCTTTTCCCAATCTCGCTTGTGCTCGAAAAAGCCAGTATTCCCCTCCTAGAATCATGGCCAAGAAAGAAAGCAATGTCAATAGGCACGCTTGCTATAACTAAAACGCGAAAAAGCTATTTTTCTCGCCTACGAAAAAATACTGCCTGATTGCTCACTTATGAGTCATCCCAAATGTGATCCCGTTGGCGACCCCTTTCTTTGACTCCTCGTCGCTGCGCGACTTGTCCTGGTTGGTAGAGGCATGAGTCCTCCCCAACTTTTATGAGGCGGCCCCAACCGCTTGTTACGCCCCGCCCCCTCTTTTTGGATGAGGTTTGGCGAGCACTGCGCGCTCGCCAAACCTCATCCTTTCCCTTGGGTGGGGAGGAGAAACGCGCCTTGCGGTGCTGGGAACATTGGGGATGACTGATATACCAACGGCTTGCGAGGCGCCGCAGGCGCCAAGGATGCGAGAAGAAGGGTTCGCCGACGGTATCAAATGTGATCCCGTTGGGAACGTCACCGGAAGCGACGGAAGCAGATCCTGCGAATGTGGACCGCTTCAGCGATTCCTCTCCAGTTGAAGCCGGGGCGCCTGCCACCCCTCAAATGCCGAAGCAAGGCGATCAGGCGCGCCGGAGTGCTGAGAAGCTGCCAGCGTGTTCCGTGGAAGCGAGCGGGCGGGGACGGCGCACGTCCCGGCTGAAGCCGGAGAAAGCTCGCTGAAGCGGCTCTCTTTCGTGGGGACGGGATCATCAGCGGGACGTTCCCGGCGGGATCACGGGCGGGGTGATTCATAAAAGCCGGGAAATGTTTAACGGACTTCGACGATCAGCTCGACTTCGACGGGGGCGCCGCCTGGCAATTCAGCCAGCCCCAGCGATGTGCGGGAGTGTTTGCCGCTCTCGCCAAAGATTTCTTCGAGCAGCAGGGAAGCGCCGTTAATTACCTGCGGCTGCGAGGTGAAGCCTTCTGCCGAGGCCACGTAGCCGGTCATTTTGACCACGCGCGCGATCTCATCCAGGCTGCCGGTGAGACTGCGAATGGCGGACAGACAATTGAGCACGGCCACGCGCGCGGCCTGCTGCCCCTGCTCGATGGAAACCTCGCGGCCCAGCTTGCCCCGCATGGTGAGCTGGCCGTTGACGGTGGGGGTCTGCCCGGAAGAATAGATCAGCTTTCCTGTGGCGACCGCCGGCACATAGTTAGCTACCGGCCTGGGCGTGACCGGCAGACTCAGGCCCAGTTCCGCCAGGCGTTGTTCAAAAGACATGCAGATGTCCTCTCTTTCGTTTGGCAATAAAAACTCATGGATTCCACGTTAGCATATCAGTCCCGGCGCGTCAACCGCCACAGGGATGCTTACTTCCCCTGGCGTTCGGCTTCAGCGCGCAATTGTTCGGCGCGCTCGTAGTCGAGGGCGGCCTGGTCGGGACGGCCTGTGAGTTCGAGGACGGTAGCGCGATTGAACCAGACATCGGCGTTGTTGGGATCGAGGTCGAGGGATTTTGTATAGGTGTCCAGGGCTTCGGCGTAGCGTTCGAGGGCGAAAAAGGTGTCAGCCAGACCAGCCCAGGCGGAGGCGCTGGCGGGATTCAGACGCGCGGCCTGCGTGTAGGTCAGTTCCGCCGCCTGGTAGTCGCGCGCCATGAAGTATTTACCCGCTGTCTGCTCTAGCTGGGCGGCCTGCTGAGTTGGAGATGGGACGGCGGCATCGGCGGATAGGAAAGATGGCCGGGAGGGAGATGAGGAAAGTCCGCCGGCGCTCCGGGCAGCATCAGACGAGCCGGGGATACGCGGATCACTGGCGAAAGGACTGGATACGCCAAAAGCTGTGGCCAGCGAGCCAAAAAAGTCGAGCAGACGCCGGAAACGCCGGCCAGGTTCCTCATCGCAGGCCCGTTGCAGGATCGGTACAATTCGCTGAAAGCTCGCGGCTGGCAGGGTGTGCTGGAAAAGCTGGTAGCAGAGCACAGCCAGCATGTATTGGTCGCTGGCCTCTGTGGCCCCTTCCCAGTAAGGAGCCACGTTGCCGCGCTGCTCACATAGTTTGCTGATGCTCTGGAGTTCAGGTGCCAGAAACGGCTCGCGCGGAATCTGTAGACGCGCCAGCCCAAAGTCCGCCACCCAGACACGCTCCAGGGAGGAGTTCAGAAGGACATTGCCCGGCTCCAGAGCGCCGTGGACCAGTCCCTGACCATGGGCCAGGGCCAGGGCGGAAACGATTTGTTCAACGATGTGCAGCAGACGATTGGTGGTCATGCTGGCGTCATGCACGCGCCTGGTCGATTTGCCAGGAATCAGATAATGGAGAGAGACCGGGGCGTATTGATAGACGACGACGAGGTAGGCCGGCCCCTGATCGGTGGATGAACGCGCTTCCCTGGCCGGGCTGATGGGCGCGGCAAGCTCGGGATTCCAGACAATACAATTGAGCACTGGCAGAATAGAGGGGTGATGAAAGCCGGCCAGCAGATGCATCTCCTGCCAGGCCCGCTCCCATAGATGCCGGCTCGCCGGCTCAGGAGCAAAAAGCTTGACCAGCACAGGTTGCACCTGCTTCTCCTGAACTGCCAGATAGGCCTCATGTCCCTTACCACTGCCGAGAAAGCGTTTGATCTGATAGGGTCCAATCGAGATATCCTGAACCAGAGCACCGCATTGACGGCAAACTGTCTCCCCCTTTCCCACCAGATGAGGCGGATTTCTGAGACAAAAGCTCGGCCCTACGATGGTCTTCTCTCCCTTTCTGGCCCACGATGATGGGTATATGCCTGATAGCCAGGCTGCGGCGACGGCGACGGTTGTGGCGGCGCGAATCCATCGCCCTGGGAGGCAGATGCCCCCTCCAGGCGCGCGATGACGCTGCCAATCTGCTCAATTAAGCGTTGCAGTTGTTGCTCAACCTGTTGGAGAGTATAATCGGCTCGTCCACTTTTTTCTACAAAATCACGCCCGGTCCGCTTTTCCTGTGGACCAGCGGACGGACTCCGCTCGCTGAACTCGGCTGTTTTTTCCAGCGCCTGCAACAGACCTCGCCACTGACTGCGCTGAAAACGCTGGATCTGCTCGATGCCAAGATAGAGCGCGCGCAGTTCGGTGCGGCTCTGCGCAGCCGTGCCGGCTGGCCAGGCCGCCAGGCCATGCCCCAGGCGCTCCAGCCCTTGCTGGAGTTCACCCATCTCCTCCACCAGCTGCCCGTAACGACTTGAGCGCATCTCCAGGTCTTTGAGACGCTCGATCATGAGATTAAAGCTCACCGCCACGGCCTGCAAAGGACCGGGATCGGTCGAGGCGCGCACGCTAAAATCGCCGTGGGCAATACGCGAGTGAACGGCCTGCAAAGCCTGAACGCCCTTCTCAAGCTGCTGCTTCTCCTGCGCATCCCGTAAGGCATCGTCAGCCTCCTGACGCGTCACGCGCAGAGCGCGGCGCGACAGCACCAGTTCCCCGGCCAGTTGCAGACGCAGTTGATTGTTTTCATTCAGCGTGAGCGTCTGGCGCACAGCGACCAGGATAAAAAGACTCAGGGCGATGAGAGAGGCCAGGAAGCGCTGCGAGGCGTCGGTCTCTGGAATGATGGTCAGCAAAACCGCCGAGGCGGCCAGAGCCAGGACAAAGGGCGTGGCAGCCTGAAGATAGAGACTCAGGGCTGACAGGCGACTGGAGAGCAGCGAACCCTCCTGACCGGGCGCGCCACGCTCCATACGCGCGATCCGCTCCTGCTCCCGCGCGACACTCTGCGGATAAGTCAGCGCGGCCAGCCCTACCATCTGCATACTCAATGGCCAGAGGATGTCCTGCAGGGTTCCGGTGTTGAAGCCATTGGAGAGCGACAACCAGACCAGCACGCTATCCGTCACCGCCAGAAAAAAGAGTCCCAGGCAGAGACGCGCAAAGACCGGCTGCTGCTCACGAGTAGCGAACTGACTGAACATGAGGAAGGCGCCCAGCGCGACCAGCAGGAGATCACCGCCCGGAAAATAGATGGCCAGGAAAGCCGCGCCGAAGCTCGGCTGCCTGGGCAAACCCTCAACCGACGGTTTTAAAATAAAAAACCAGGACAGGGCAAAGGCCGCGCCGATGACCAGCAGCGCATCCAGCAGCACACGCACGCGCCCAACCACCGCGCCCCGTCTGCGTCGGCGTGTCAACAGCAGCGCCCCGGTGACGAAGAAGGGATAGGAAGAGACAAAGCCAATGTCGTACAGACCGGGAAACGGCACGCTGGCCGAGGGCATACGCACATCGTAGCTGGTCCAGAGCGCCTGTCCGCACGCATAGAGCGCAATCGCGGTGGAGAGCAGCGCCCAGGCCCAGTAGCTCCGCCGCGCATCCCGGCACTCCGTCCGCGCCTCTATCATCTGCGTATGCGCCTTCCCCGGTTGCCCAGTCAGTTGCGCGAGCCGCTGAACCAGGCGCCGCGACTCCCGGCCCAGGCGCAAAGCCACCGCCACGCTGAACCACAGACCAAGACATTCGCCCAGGAATTGCAGACAATCTGAAATACTCTTCAAAAGGAAACTCTGGCCGGCAATCTGCCCGGCCAGTTGCATGAGCACTAAAAAGCTGGCGAAGGCGAGGGAAAAAGCGAGAACGAACCACCCTCCCAGACGCTCCAACAGGGGAAAACGCGCCAGCGCCTCCCCGTGATACACAAGACTGGCCTCCCCGGCCACCGGAGGAGAGGAAACGCCACTCCCACCCGCCTCATTCGTGTGATAAGGTTGCGACGTAAGGCTGCTCTTGCCACCAGAGGGAAAACCTATATGTTGACCCATGCCAATCACCAGATCCTTTTATGTATTGTTGAAGAGCACAGAACAAACTGCCCGCACAGAGCCACAGTTCCACATCTCCCAACCAGCACCCTCACCCACCTTCCCCCAACCAGCAGCATCCCGGCTCTTATCCAGGCTATTTCCATTCATTCAATCGACTAATGCAAATATATGCAAAACGCATTATACGGCCTGATAGGGGGTTCGGCAAGGCGTTTTGTGTTAAAATTTCATAAAAGTAAGCTGCTTTGTTTTTATAGTTTCCGCGAGTGTGACGTTTAAACAGACCCCTTGCACATGCCGTGGGAGCATGTTATGCTAGCCAGGAAGCACCGAGGTGTTGCAGAGGTTTGACGACGGCCCGGGAAGCAGGCCGGATCTCTGGTACTGGCGGGCATGGGCCTGCGAGGCGGAGCACTCCGAACTGGCACCTTTTCATTCCACTTTTTGGAGATGGTTGTCGTGTTATTCAACAAAACCAGGCCAGCGGAAACTGAGCTTTTTCTTCAACCACCGCCGGGAAAACGCTATGTGCGCTCTTTTTTCTTTGTGCGCAAGATCGATGCTCCTTTCGCGCGCATTCAGTTGATTCCTCGCACCCTGCTGATTCTGTGCCTGTCGGGCCTGGAGTTGCGCGCGATGGACGCGGCCCGGCCTGACCTGGTGATGGCGCTCTGTCTGTGGCTGATCTGTCTGGGCATTTTCTGCGTCTGCGGCATTCATCCACGTGTGGCGCGCGTTTATCTGCTGCTGAGCGTGCCAACACTGCTCAGTCTGTTGAGTACCTGGCTGCTGTTCAATCCAGTGCCGGGGAGGGTGACGCTGCTCAGCGCCAGGATCTATGATGGCACGTTGACCTTTGGTCTGACAATCTGGCAGGCGCTCTGGCTGGCGCTTGTGCTGCTCGCCTTCTGGCGCACGCGCAGGCTGCTGGGAGGCGTTTTGCTGGCGACTGTCCTGACGATTGTACTCAGCCATATCTTCGCCCTGCCCACCTGGACGTTCGCCAGGGTGCCCTTTTTCCATGCGCTGACGGTGCTGATCAGTGATCGCAATCTGCTGATCGCGGTGACCAAGGTAGTGGGCTACGCGGGCATGGTGCTGGCGACAATCGCGCTGGTGGTGAGCAGCCGGGATATCGAACTGATCGGGGCGCTGCGTCAGTTGCATCTGCCGCCGGCGGTAATCTTTTTCCTGAGCACGGTTTTCCGCACCCTGGATCTATCGTTAATGGACTACGAGACGATTCACCAGGCCCAACTGGCCCGCGCGCTCAATGCGCGCCCGCGCAGCTTTATCAAACGCCTGAGAGATCTGGGCAGCGTGGCGGTGCCGCTGGTGGCGGTGATGATCCGCCGCTCCAGCGAAATCGGCGACGCGCTGATCTCGCGCGGCTACCGTCTGAACGCGCCCAGCACCAATTTCTATGAAACCTCGCCCTGGCGCTGGCCCGATTTCCTGACTCTGCTGGTCTGCGCCGGTCTGCTCTTTTTAACCTTTGGACCATATGTAAATCTGACGCTTTACGTACAAAGGTGGGTGTGATGAGCGAAACAGCAGCTTCTCTGCCGGCCCTGGCGACTGACCAGTTGTGGTGGCGTTATCCCACATTTAGCGAGAAACCGCAGGCCTGGGTTTTGCGCGGTGTCTCCCTGCGCGTGAAGCAG
>DASZXF010000681.1:0-7089 GCA_035546055.1 Ktedonobacteraceae bacterium | reverse complement strand
CCCCCCCCCCCCCCCCCCGCCTCTACCAACGGCTTGCGAGGCGCCGCAGGCGCCGAGGATGCGAGAAGAAGGGTTCGCCAACGGGATCCAATTGGGGATGACTCATGACGTGAAGCACCTGGCAGGGACAGGCTCTTTTTCTCGAATATCCCTAAAAATGCTGACAGCACAAAGCACAAAAAGACACCTTTTGATCTGATTATGCAAAAGAAGGGCAGAAAAGTGATGGGCCTTTGTGCAGATTGCCCAAAAATAGCAGGGATAATTTTACAAATGTATATCTACCTTGCAGCCCCCTCGAACCCGTATACTTTCCCTTGAGAATACCTTTACCTGCTTGCATCACCGCCGATGTATTCAGTTGTTTGTCTTATTGCGAGGTAACTGAAAAACGGGTTCATCCAGCATTCAATGACGAAAAGATGGCAGGTATGGACCTCTGCGGGAGGTGGAATGGTTCTTGGCTCGTTCGTCGTTGTGGGTTGCCGGGCAGAGGAGCTTCTGCTGGCGACAAAAAGGCTGGAGTACACACATGGCAACAACAGAAACAGAAGTTGGAACAGCAATCTCTCTAGAGCAGGCTAAGCCGGTTCGCAAACCCAATTTTGTCCTCACCGTCATTTTCCTGGTCATTATCGGCGCGGCTGTCGGCTATGCGACGACATGGTTCGCGGGCGCTTCGGCGGGGTCGTTCGACGCGAACCAGATCAACAGCGGGGATACTGCCTGGGTGATGGTCTCTTCGGCTCTGGTGATGATTATGACCCCTGCCGTGGGCTTTTTTTATGGCGGCATGGTCAATCGTAAAAATGTAGTGAGCCTGATCAAGCAATCGGTGCTTATCCTGAGCATTGTCAGTATTCAATGGGTTGTGCTGGGCTATAGCCTGGTCTTTGGTACGGACCTGGGTGGCGTGATCGGCGGCCTGAATTTCCTGGGTCTGCGCGGCGTGGGCTTTGCTCCCAATCCTGGCTACGCTGGCACGATTCCCCAGCTGGCCTTCATGATCTTCCAGGCCATGTTCGCGATCATCACTCCCGCGTTAATTATCGGTTCTTTTGTAGAACGCATTCGTTTCCGCACACTCGTCCTCTTCGTTATTTTATGGTCAACGCTGGTCTACGATCCCATCGCCCACTGGGTCTGGGGCATCGGCGGCTGGCTGCACAATCTGGGTGCGCTCGATTTCGCCGGCGGAACGGTGGTGCATATCAGCGCGGGCTTCGGTGGTCTGGCGGCGGCGATTGCGATTGGCAAACGTCGCACCTACAAGCAGGGAGAGGCCAGCACACCGCATAATGTGCCTTTCATTCTGCTGGGGACCGCGTTGCTCTGGTTCGGCTGGTTCGGCTTTAATGCCGGTAGCGCTCTGGCGGCGTCTCCGCTCTCGGTCAGCGCTTTCGTTGTGACCAATATTGCCGCCGCCGCGTGTGCGTTGACCTGGATGGTCCTGAGCTGGGCGGAGCACAAGAAGCCCAGCGCGGTGGCGACGGCGGTCGGCGCGGTCTGTGGCCTGGTGGCGATTACGCCGGCCAGCGGCTTTGTCGGACCCGTGGCCAGCATCGCGATTGGCATTATTGCCGGCCTGGTGACGTATCTGATGGTCATGCTGCGCAACAGGAAAATACGCGTTGACGATACGCTCGATGTCTGGGCGGCTCACGGTATGGGCGGACTGACGGGCGCTATTCTGACCGGGGTTTTCGCGGAAAAGGCCATCAACAGCGCCGGTAACAATGGTCTGCTGTTCGGCAATCCGTCTCAATTGCTGGTTCAGTTGCTGGCGGTGGCCGTGACGCTGACCTTCTCGTTCGTGGTAACCTATATCATTCTCAAGGTCATCTCTCCCCTCGGCCTGCGCGTTTCGGGGAAGGAAGAGGCTGAAGGACTGGATCTGGCGGTTCACGGCGAAGAGGCGTACCAGGAGTAGCCTGCTTTTCTATCTCCCATCGATGCCGATGAAGGCGGGCCTGGCCCTCTTTCATCGGCTATTTTCACTCTTGCGCCTCTCTTAAAGAAAGATCTGGAAAACGTATGCAAAAAACCGACTTGCAAACGCTCTTGCGCGTTGTTCATACCATGGAACAGAAATATACTCGCGTGGAAACGCTCAGAGAACTGGCGGGCAGTGAGGAAACCTATCTGCTGATCATGCGCGAGATTGACCGGGTGAAGGACCAGGTGGCGCGCGCGCGCGCGCTGGGTGTGGCGGCGACCCTGAATGTGATCGACTGGTTTACGATCCTGGATCGCTATGCCTGGAAATGCGCGTACTGTCAGAGCGGACCTTTTCAGGTCATGAGCCATCAGATCCCCCAGGCGGTGGGCGGCACGACCCCGGAAAACTGTGTGCCGGCCTGCCATCGCTGTATTTTTAAGCGCCGAACTCGCACGCAGACTCGCCGCACGCCCCGGGCCAGCGCCTGAGAAAAGTTCGCGCTTCCGCTTCGAGGGATAAAGATGGCGAAACGCTGACTTTCCCGCCAGGGCGGCGCTCCTGACGCGCCACCTCCGGCGTCGGCATTACCTCCGCGACGAATAGCGCCCGCCGTTCTGCTTTGCCCTCGACCAGATACGGTCCAGCACAATCGGGCCAATGATTGACAGCGCGGTAAACGCGCCATAGGCCACGCTGGCCCAACCAATCGTCTTGCGCATCGTTGATTTCTGACGCTCCATACAAGCTTCTCCTCTCTCGCGCCTCCGAGTGTGCGCCTCCTGCTCGCTCACAGCGCACTCAAACAAAGCGACATATCTTGATACTTCATAGTATACAACAACGTCAATCTAACTCTTTCTCGTGGTGTCTTGTCTGCAGGGTTTCCACCACCCGTCGGGGGTTGTCTGGTCCCCGCTGGCTGGTGGAAGCTGGAGAAGCTCCCATTTTTGGATCGCGCGGGCGCATGATATACTCAACTGTAACCCGCGTAGTCGCATGTTCCGCCGTGAGAGACGCTTTTGATACGCTGGCCGGTACGCCTGCGCTGATTGGCGTTGGCGTAGAGAGGCGTGCGGGTTGTCTTTGTCGAGGCTCACATGGTTTGAGCAAAGAAGGCGAGTGGTTCTATGGCTGAGCGCCAGGTCCGGGACCATGCTCGCCGAGAACCGCGTCCTGGTCCACAGGGACTATTCATGGCAAGCGTGTTTCTCGCGCCTTCTCAGGGGAACAGAGAAAAGTACATGCGTTGCCGCAAAGGAGATGCATTTGATGGACAGTCGGATTGAACAATTGCAATCCCTGTTTAAAAAAGGGCAGGTCAGTATCAGCCCATCTGTGCTGGAACAGCATGGGCGCGACGAAAATTACCCGGATGTCCGTCCTCCGCTGGCCGTCGTATTCGCCGAGTCGAAAGAGGATGTCCAGACCACGCTGGCATGGTGCCGCGAGCAGCAGATTCCGCTCATCCCGTTTGGCGCGGGCACCAGCCTGGAGGGGGCGCTGGTTCCCGCGCAGGCCGATGCTCCGATTATCAGCCTCGACCTCTCGCGTATGAACAAGCTTATCAGCATTCAGCCGGAGAATTTTCTGGCCGTTGTGCAGCCTGGTATCACGCGCACCGCCCTCAACGAAGCCCTGCGCCACACCGGCATGTTCTTTCCGGTCGATCCCGGCGCAGATGCCTCGCTCGGCGGCATGGCTTCCACCAATGCCAGCGGGACCACAACTGTGAAGTATGGCGGCATGCGCCAGAATACGGTCGCGCTGGAGGTTGTGCTGGCCAATGGCGATGTTATGCGCCTGGGCCGACCGGTGAGAAAAACCAGCAGCGGCTACGATCTGAAAGATCTCTTTGTGGGTTCGTCCGGTACCCTGGGCATCATCACCGAAGTCACGGTTCAGCTTCATCCCGTTCCTGAGCATGTTCACACTCTGCGCGTCCTCTTTCCCTCCATCACGGCGGCGGCGCAGGCCGCGTATGCCATTATGGCCAGCGCGCTCCCGGTGGCGCGCATGGAACTGGTCGATGAGTTCGGTATCCGTAGCATCAATCACTATATGCGGCGCGGCTATCCAGAGCAGACCTCTCTCTTCCTGGAATTTCATTCTTCAACCGCCGCCGCCATTGAGGAGGAAAGCGGCCTGGTGGAAGAACTGGTGAGCGATGCCGGCGCCACCGATATCAGCATTGCCCGCACTCAGCAGGAACGAACTGCCCAGTGGGAGGCCCGCCACCATCTGTACTGGGCCATTGTCAACGCCCATCCCGGCCATATTTTTACCCTTACCGACACGGCGGTTCCGCTCGTGCGCCTGCCGGACCTGATCGAGTACGCGCAACAACTGCTGAGCGAAATGAATCTCCAGGGGAGCATTATCGGCCATGTCGGCGATGGCAACTTCCACACTATCATCGCCACACCCGCCGAGGACTATCAGCGGGTTCACACCTTCTCTGATCGCCTGGTTCAGCAAGCGCTGGCCTGGGAGGGCACCGCCTCCGGCGAACACGGCATTGGCCTTGTCAAACGCCGCTTCATGCCGGAGGAACACGGGATCAGCGTCACATGGATGCGCCGCCTCAAAGATCTCTTCGATCCGCAAGGTCTGCTCAATCCCGGCAAACTGTTCTAGCCTGCCGCGCGCAAGCAGACCGCTGCTGGTCTACCGGAATAACCTGTGAAGGGCAGGGACGGACGAGCCCGCCTTTCACGGGAGAATTGAGAGCACAATCCCGGAGGGATGCTCAGGATCGTGGTACACTGCTTGCTCGGCTGCGATGAGCCTGGTGGCGCTGCTCAAGGGCTCGCCGCTGCCGGTATTGCGGGCGAAACGCGGGTGCGCGCCGCTGGAGACCTGGACGCGCAGACAATGGCCTGCCTTGAACTGGTGCGCGGTCGGCCAGAGATCAAAGGTGATGTGCCTGGTGCCGTCCGCCTGTGGCGCGGGATGTTCAGGTGTTAAGCGCAGCAGGGCATCGCAGACATTGGTGGATTTGCCCCGCAGGTCCACGTCGCACAGGCGCACGAAGAAGTCAGTGTGTTCCAGGCTGGACTGAACATACAGATCGGCCTGAACAGGGCCGATGACTTCCAGCTTGTGCGCCAGTGGCGCGCTGGTGTACACCAGCACATCTGGCCGCGCCTCCAGCGACCGATTGTCAGTCGGCAGAGGTTTGCCCATCAGCACAGGACCGGAGAGCGCCGGGGTGGGATTGGCCGGGTCGTAGCGATAGCGGTCGGGGGCCGACGCTGGCGGGGTATCCTCGGCCAGTGCGCCGCCGGGTTGGAGGTGAAAACGCTGCTCCTGTGTGCCGGGCGGCGGCCAATCGGCATAGTCGCGCCATTCGTTCGCTCCTGTGACAAAAAGATGCACCGGAGCCTCGCGGAGTTGACTCGCATCGCCGCGCAGTTGCGCGTTAAACCAGGCCAGACCTTCGCGCACACTGGCGAACATATTACCCGTGCTGGCGTGCGACCAGGGGCCAATTGTCAGACGCGGCTGCCGGCCTGCTTCCCTCAGTGTGCGGTAATCGCGCAATTGCCAGGGCAAGAAGATATCATACCAGCCGCCGAGCATGTGGATAGGGATTGTGACCTCTTTGACCGTGTGCTCGAAAGAGCGTTCCTGCCAGTAGGCGCTGGTGTACTCGCTATTCTCCAGCCAGGCCTGAAAGAAAGGCGCGTGCTGACCTGTCGCCTGTCTGTCAGCTTCGCTCAAGGGCAGGCGGGCAAAGGCGGGCCGTACCTTGCGTTCAATGGGTGCCAGGAGATTGGCCAGAAAATTGGTGTGCTCCTGAACGGCCACCAGATAAGTCCAGGAGAGCATGGTATCCAGCGAAAAGGCGCCTCCGGGGTAGCTTGGACCGTGAAACTCGGCGGTGCTGACCTGGATGCCCATGGCCTGGAGTTCTGGACCGGCCTCGCTGGCGATGGCCCATTGCACAAAGCCGAGATAACTGGCTCCATTGGTGGCGAAGGTGCCAGGGAACCAGGGCTGCGTTTTAAGCCAGGCGACGGTTGCCAGCCCATCATCGTGCTCATGTCGAAAAGGATCAAAGCTGCCGCCTGAGCCAAAGGTGCCCCGGACGCTCTGGATGACCACCTGAAAACCACGTTCGGCGAATAACTGCCCATAGAGCAGACCGAAAAAGCCGGTGCGCCCGTATGGACAGCGCACCAGAAGCAGCGGCGGCTTCTCAACGCCTCGCGGGCTATAGCGGTTAGCCAGCAAAATAACTCCATCCGGCATGGGAACCTTGAGATCGCGTTCGATCAGCACAGCTGACGTTTCAGGATGTGGGAGCCTGGCGACCTTGCCAAGCACGCGACTGATGATGCTCATGAGAATCTTCCTTTGGTGAATAGACCGATAAGACAGAAAGCGGCATCGTGCGTAACCACTTTCTTCTGTGCTGGCGTTATTATTTCACCTGCGAAGCATCTCCGCAATAAGATTATGCTGAGATCAAACTTGCTGTCCTCTTTGCCAATGCTTCTCACGTGAAGAGAGAAAGGCAGTTGGGCGACCTGATAACGTAGAGAAGTCAGTTTCTGCGCGGGGCGAGCCGTTGCGGGCGTCCTCGCCTTTTGTCATGTGGCTTACATGGATGTGGAGAAGCCTGGCTCTCTGCCGAGCCAGGCGGGAGGTGCATTGTGAGACAACGGATTTCAACTCTGCTGCTGGTGGTGCTGCTGGGTGTGCTGGTCGCTGCCTGCGGAGGTGGGGGAACGGGCGGACCGGGCAGCGGCGGAGTCAGCCGGCAAGAGCTGGCCACCGGGAACAGCTATATTCATTGTCCAACGAGCACAAATACCACGGCGGCCAGGGCTGAAACGGGGCCGGTGACGCTGACCGTCTCCGGCTTTACCTCCTCACCGGCTGAAGATGCCCTGGTTCAACAGAATCTGCACAATTTTGAGAAACTGCACGCGAATATTACCATTAACTGGTCGCCTATTCCCGGCGATTACACCACCAAGATGCGTGCCAACGTGGCCAGTAACACGGTCCCGGACGTTTTCTATTTGCAACCCTTGATGTCCAACGAATATATCAGCGCGGGAAAATTGCTCAACCTTTCGCCCTACATGGCCCGCGATGAGGTCAGGGCCAGCGCTTACTACGCGACTCTGCTCAATCCCTTTGTC
>DASZXF010000680.1:0-5620 GCA_035546055.1 Ktedonobacteraceae bacterium | reverse complement strand
CTCCTTACAAAGCACAGCAGCAGAGAAAAGAGGCATGATTGGATCTGATAGCTGTGCTTCCATCTCTACACACTATATGTTACGATTCTTTTAGAGGAAGATGCAGGCGCTCTGGCCTGTATCCTTGTAGAATAGGATGGCACTATGGAATACTCCGATACTCCTGAAGAGGTGTCGCTGGCGAGAGATGCTCACCGGCCACGGCTACGTTTCCGCGCTCTGGTGGCGGGCGCTGTCGCCGCTGTGGTGCTGATTGCGCTGATCGCCATAGGATCGCGGGGCTTCCGCTGGTTCGACGCGGCTCTGATCGGCTATGCTGTGGCGACGGTCTTCGCGACGGCAGCTGTGATTTATAAATATACCTTCTGGCTGGCCCGCCCGCCAACCTGGCGCTACTGGCGGAGAAGCTGGCAGTTGTTTTTCTCTGCCTCCAATTTCCGCCGCTACGCGCTGCTCATTCCCGCCGCGATTGGCGATCTGTTCACGCAGACGTTTATCCGCAAACGCGGCCTGTATCGCTGGCTGACTCACCAGTGTATTTTCTGGGGGGTGCTGCTCTCCTGCCTGATTACCTTTCCGCTGACCTTTGGCTGGCTGCGCTTTACCCAGACTGCCAGCGGTCTGTATCAGGTGTGGTTTTTCGGGGCCGGGCTGATTACGCTGCCGGTGGATTCTTTCTTCGGCTTTGTGGTCATTCACGCGCTGGACTTCACTGCCGCGCTGCTTTTGATCGGGCTGGTGCTGGCTTTCCATCGACGTTTCCACGACCTGGCGCTGATCACGGTCCAGCGTTTCCGCTTCGATATCCTGCCGCTGGCTCTGCTGCTGGCGATTGTGGTGACCGGACTGGCTCTGACGGCGGATAGCGCCTGGCTCGGCGGCGCCTATTACTGGTATGTCTCGCTGACTCACCAGGCGGTGGTGGTGCTCTGGCTGATCTCGCTGCCCTTCGGCAAGTTCTTTCACCTGATCGAACGCCCGGCGACGGTGGGCATTGAGTTGTACTGGCGCACCGGCGAGGATACGGCCCGCCAGCGCTGCGCACGCTGCGGCGAGGAGTTCGCCCCGGCGCGTTTTATTCAGGATTTGAAGCGCACGCTCTACCAGGTTGGGGAAGACTATACGATCCGCGCGGCACCTGCCCGACCTCCCGAGGCTAACAGCAGCGAGCCGCCGGTCAGCAGTCCCCCGGAAGTGGAACAGGCCATTGAGGCACTCTGGTGGCAGGATCTCTGCCCTGCCTGCAAGCGCATTGCCCGCGCGCAGGCCAATCTGGCTACCATGGACCGGGAGGGCAACCGGTTTCTGTAAGTTACCCTAACGAGAAAGAATAGAGAACATGAGCGTCGATAAGAGCATTTTTCGACGAAAACAGCGCCAGGGGGAGACCTTTGATTTTCATAAAGGCCCGCAACCGGTCGGGGCATGGCAGTCCAACCAGGAAATTGAGCGCTATGTGCCCACGCACTGTTGCTATTGTGGCGTGCAGTGCGGGATGTATCTGAAGGTCGCAGATGGCAAAGTGGTAGGGGTTGAGCCGCGCGCGGATTTTCCGCTCAATCACGGTATGCTGTGTCCCAAGGGGGCGACGGCCTACCAGACCGTCAACCATCCAGATCGTCTGCTGTATCCGCTGATGCGCAAACATGGCAAGGAGAGTCCCCTGGAGCGGGTGAGCTGGGATGAGGCGCTGGACACCATCGCGAGCCGTTTCCGCGCCTTGCAGGCGGACCACGGCAAAGATACGGTGGCCATCTACAGTGGCTCGTCGATGACTAACGAGAAGTGCTATTTGATGGGCAAATTTGCCCGCGTGGCGGTGGGTACGCGTCACACGGATTACAATGGACGCCTGTGCATGTCCTCGGCCACGGGGGCCAATGAGCGCGCGCTGGGCATTGACCGCGCGGCCAACCCGGTCAGCGATATGCTGCACGCGGACTGCATCTTTGTCATCGGGGCCAACGTGGGCGAGTGCTTCCCGATCATCACCAGTTATCTCTGGCAGGCGCGCGACCGGGGCTGCAAGTTGATTGTGGCCGATCCGCGCCAGACGCCGATTGCGCGCACCGCTGATGTCTTTCTGCCTCTGCGCCCGGGTACAGATTCCGCGCTGCTGAATGGCATGTTGCATGTGATTCTGCGCGAGGGTCTGATCGACGAGGACTTTATCCGCGAGCGCACGAATGGCTGGGAAGAGACGAAGGCGATGATTGAGCAGTATCCGCCGGAGCGCGTGGCGCGGGTGTGTGGCATTACGACGGAGGCGCTGATCAGGGCCGCGCGCATGTATGGTCAGGCCCGCGCCGCATTGATCTACACGGCGCGGGGTCTGGAGCACCAGAGCAAAGGCGTTGATAACGGCGTGGCCGCCGCGAACCTGGCCCTGGCGACGGGCAATTTTGGCCGGCCCGGCGCGGGCTATGGCACGCTGACCGGTCAGGGCAACGGCCAGGGTGGACGCGAGATGGGACAGAAGGCCTCTCAACTGCCCGGCTGTCGCGATGTGGAGAAGGCCTCGGATCGCGCCTATATCTGTTCGGTCTGGGGCATCGATGAGAGCGAGTTGCCGCACTCTGGCTATCCCGCCACGCTGATGATTCCGGCCATGCTGCGCCAGGAGATTCGCGCCTGCTTTATGATCTGCTCGAATCCCATGGTTTCCCTGCCCGATCAACACACGGTCGAACGGGCGTTGCGCGGGCTGGATCTCTTCGTGGTGACGGATTTCTTTCTCTCGGAAACGGCGCAACTGGCCGATATCGTGCTGCCGGGCAGCACCTGGGCCGAGGACGAGGGCACGACGACCAGCCTGGAGGGACGAGTCATCAAATACAACCAGGCGGTCGAGCCGCCCGGCGAGGCCCGGAAAGATTGGGAAATCGTCTGCGACCTGGCCCATCGCCTGGGTAGAGGCCAGTTCTTCGAGTTTCACTCGTCGCGCGAGATTTTCGATGAACTGCGTCTCTGCACCAGGGGTTCGGCATCGGACTACTGGGGCATCACCTATGAGAAAATCGACGCGCAAAATGGCGTCTTCTGGCCCTGTCCGAGCGAGGACCATCCTGGCACGCCGCGTCTGTACGAGCAGCGCTTTGGCTTTGCCGACGGCAAGGCGCGTTTCAATCCGATTATGTACATTCCGCCCGCCGAGGAGCCGGACGCGGAGTATCCGCTGATTCTGACGACGGGACGCGTGATCTATCACTACCTGTCGGGCAATCAGACACGGCGCGTACCTTTCCTCAAGGAGCAGGCGCCCTATCCCTGGGTCGAGATTCACCCGCAGACGGCGGAACGCCTGGGCATCGCGGACGGCGATTGGGTGACGGTGCGCACGCGGCGCGGGGAGATGACCGCGCCGGCCCTGGTGGTGCGCTCGATTCGCCCTGATACGCTGTTCATTCCCTATCACTACGGTCATACCCAGGCCGTCAATCAGTTGACGAATCCGGTGCTGGAGCCGATGATGAAGATCCCGGAGTACAAGGTGTGCGCGGCGGTGGCCACACGCTCTGACCTCAAGCCGGACTGGGCCGTTGAGGAGACCACGCAGGATATACTCAACGCGGCCCGCCATCGGCACGAACTGCCCGCCGCTCAGGCTCAGCCTCAGCCGGGCCTGCAGTAAGAAAGCGAGATGATATGGCGGAACAGATTAAAAAGATCTTCCTCGATCCTTCGCGCTGCATCGGCTGCCGCTCATGCGTGGCCGCCTGCCGCGAATGCGATACCCACAAGGGCGAAAGCATGATCTACATCGATTATGTCCAGCGCGAGCAGACAGTCGCCACATCTCCGACGCTCTGTATGCACTGCGAAGATCCGCTGGCTCCCTGCGCGCAGGTGTGTCCGGCCCAGGCCATTCTGGTCAGCCCGGATGGCGTGGTGCAATCGGCGGACGAGACCCGCTGCATCTACTGCGAGAACTGCGGCTACGCCTGTCCGTTCGGCGTGCCCAAGTTTCAGCGGCCCGGCCATTATATGCAAAAATGCAATCTCTGCTACGACCGCACCAGCCAGGGCAAAGGTCCGATGTGCGCGACGGTCTGCCCGACTCAGGCCATTTTCTATGGTACCTACGAGGAATGGAACGCGGCTGGACGCGGACGCCAGGGCGCTAAGCCGGTCAATACCTTTTTCTTTGGACGCCAGCGGGTGCGCACCCGCAACTATGTGGTGGTTGGAGGACAGGAAGAGGAACTGGATCTGCTGGCCCTGGTGGCCGAAAGCGACCTGGGCTGGCACGCCGATCTGCCGGCGGCCACGGCCAATCAACAGGCCAGCACCTGGGTGGATGCCGAAAGCGCGGGCATTCCCCAGCGGGAGGCGCCCGCGCATCCCTGGGAGCCGAGACAGCCGCTAAAACCGGCGCAGCCCACACCCGTACCAGCACAGAAGGAGGCCGAAGATGGCGCCAGATAACCAGAACAGCGGGGCCAGGGGCAGAGATCTCTCTGCTTCTCCGGTGGCCCGTAGCGAAAGCGAACCGGCCCACACGCCAGCCATCGAGGAGTGGCGCCGCGAGTTTCCTTATCCCTGGAATGAGGATGAGGTTGTCACCCGGCGCGATACGCTGCGCTTCCTGCTGGCCAGTTCAGGCGCGCTCTTTCTGGCCACCGGCGCCCTGGCCATCCTCGGCGCCCTGCCCAAAGGAGGGGATGTCAAGGCCGTGGCGATTGCGAAAGAGGGAGAGCTGAGGGAAAACGAGTGGAAGGTCTTTAACTACCCGGACGAGTACGCGCAGGGCATTCTCATTAATTTGCCGGGACAGGGACTGGTGGCTTACAGCGATGTGTGTACGCATCTGTCGTGCGCGGTGCTCTACAAGGGGGATGGCAAGCTGCATTGCCCCTGCCACGAAGGTCTGTTTGACGCGACCACGGGCCAGGTGCTGGCCGGACCTCCGCTACGCCCGCTGCCGCTGATTCAGTTAGCCAAAGAGAACGGCGTGATCTACGCCATTAAGGAGATTCCACGATGAGCAGCAGGATGAGACCCGCGAGTGTGGCCAGAGCGAATCCCGATGATCCGCTTGTGCAGCGGCCTCCGCAGGGACCGCATGGTCCCCAACCCGGCCCGCATTTCCTGGGTCTGGAAGGACGCATCGCCATCGTCCAGGCCCAGGTGTTTCTGCTCGCCATGATTATGATCGTGCAGCTCTGGCTGGTGACCGACGCGCTCAGCAATCTGCTTTCCGGGCACACCGCTAACCTGGGCTGGCTGGCCCTGGCCAGCGGCTGCGGCGTCGTCCTGGGGCTGATTATCGCTCTGTGGCCGCGCAGGCGCGTCTTGCGCGCCTGACGCTGCTCGCTCAAGCAAAGCAGGAGGCTGGTAGGAGGGAAACAACCATGGGGTCAGACAGCGACAGGCGGACCTCCGAAGAGCAGAACGAGGTCCACAAAGACGTGCAGCGGCCTGATGCACAGCCAATACCCAGGCAGGAGGCGGAAAGAAACATCTACCGGGGCCACCCTCATACAGAGGGCATGGCGGAAGTGGTGCATGGTCTGCTCAGGCATATCAATATACCGGGGCTGACCCGGCACCACGCCCGCGCACCCGTCCTGGCCATCTTCAGTTTTATCAATGGATGTCTCAGCATCGGCCTGATGGCCAT
>DASZXF010000679.1:0-5511 GCA_035546055.1 Ktedonobacteraceae bacterium | reverse complement strand
GTGGGCACGTACCTGATGGACCTGGGGGCCGTGACCCCTATTCTCTGGTGTTTTACCGCGCGCGAAGGCGTTTTAGCGCTCTTTGAGGCGCTGGCCGGCAGTCGCTTTACGGTCAATTACAATCGCGTTGGGGGCGTGCTGCACGATTTTCCCAAAGGCTGGCTGGCGGAATGCGAGGCCTGGCTTGATAACTTTGATCACGTCCTGGTTGAACTGGACGAGTTCATCAACGGCAACGAGATTTTTCAGGCGCGCACGCAGGGCGTTGGCTTTATCGACCGCGAGCAGGCCATTGCTTATGGTCTGACGGGGCCGATGGCGCGAGCCAGCGGCGTGGCCTGGGATCTGCGCGTCGATCATCCCTCTATGGCCTATCGCGAAGTGCCGGTCAATATCCAGGTGCGCCAGGAGGGCGACTGCTTCGCGCGCAATGCTGTGCGTATGCAAGAAATGGTGGAAAGCGCGCGGCTGTGTCGCGTGGCCATTGAGCGTATGCCCTCCGGTCCGATTGCGGCGCGCGTGCCGATTGCCCTGCGTCTGCGGCGGGGAGAGACCTACTTTGCCGTGGAAAACAGCCGGGGCGAGTACGGCTTTTACCTGATCTGCGATGGCAGCGAATATCCCTGGCGGGCCAAGATGCGCGCCCCCTCGTTCGTCAATTTGCAGTTAATGCCCGAACTCTTGCGCGGCTATCGCATGAGCGATGTCATCGCTATTCTCGGCAGCTTTGACCTGGTTCTTGGCTGTGTGGACCGTTAAGGCTGTCTCGCCGGTAAGCAGCATAGCTCATGCGTTTCAGCGCAACGGCCACAAAGGAGCAATCTATGGCAATTCAATCCCGGCGGCAGCCGCAACCTCTCCCTGACAGAGGAACGGAAGACAGGCAGGCGGCGTTAATGCGCGACCTGGCGCCCGTGGCACAGATCACGGGGCAGACTCCGGTCATGACGGCTCTCAAGCCAGATCTGTTAAATCTGGAGGTCGAGCCAGTTCATTTGCTGAGCATCTGTCGTTTTGCCCGCGACCATCTGGGGTTTCCCCTGCTCAGTTGTATCTCCGGCGTCGATATGCTCGATCATCTTGAGGTGGTCTATCATCTGCGTTCGTTCGCGCGCAGGCAGGTGCTCCAGTTGCGTGTGCGTCTGCCCGCCGGGCAGGCGGAAGTGGAGAGCCTGGTTTCCGTCTGGCCCGCCGCTAACTGGCTGGAGCGGGAGACCTACGATATGTACGGCATTCGCTTTCGCGGCCATCCCGATCTGCGGCGTATCCTGCTGGATGACGATTTCCAGGGCTATCCGCTGCTCAAGAGCTTTCAGCAGGTTCCATCCACCGCCAAAGATCGGGCGACAACCCAGGTGGCTCCGACCATGGCCATTCAGTCCCGCTTCCAGCCTCACGGCTATGAGCAGGTGGTCATGAAGCACGTGGGACAGGGCATGGAGGAGCGTTTGCACCCCGGCACGCCGACCTTTGGCGACACGCGGGAGGGTCAGCAAGAGCGAGCCAACCAGAACTCTGCCCTGCCCGGCGGAGAATCCGCCACGGGCACGCCCGCGCAGGAACAGCCGCAGTAGCTGCTCCCGCAGGCGGCGCGGCTCAGGAGGTGGCCGGGCGTTGCAGACCGGCGAGCAGCAAACGCAGCGAGCTTTCGGCCTGCTCGCCCCAGTGGAGCGCCTCCGGGTCGACAAAAAACAGCAGCGCCAGACCCTCGAACAGAGCGGCCAGCGTGGTCGCCGTAGCCCCGGCGGAAACCTCGCGGAACTCGCCCTGCTCGATGCCGTGTTGAATCAGCCGCGCCAGCAGCGTTCGATAGTCCTGGAAGTAGGTTTTGAGAAACTGGCGCACATCCTTGTTCCGCCCGGCGACAGCGTAAAACTCAAAGGCAATCGGCATCGCCTGCTTCATCCACTGGAACGCATCGGTCAACTGGCGCGTCAGCAGCAACAGTTGTTCAGTAACCGTTTTTTCTCGATTGATCTCAGCCAGGCTCTCCATGTGTTTCAATTCACGGGTAAAGAAATGCTGCAACAGCGCGGCAATGATGGCATCCTTGCTCTTGTAATAGAGATACAGCGCAGCTTTTGAGAGACCTGCCTGGCCGGCGATATCATCCATCCGGCTCTCATGGAAGCCCAGGCGGGCAAAAACCGCCAGCGCGGCCTCCAGAATTTGATTTTTACGTTCCTCACTCACATCAGGGCGGGGAGACATAACTCTATCCTCCGAACAGCGTTTTTCACAGGGCTTATCCTCTAAACGAGCGACCAGGCCCGCCGGCCAGTTCTGGCCGGCATGGCACAGAAACCTCTCGCGACTGGTGCCGTCCTTTCCCTGGCTCACGGACGCAGCGACACCCCGCGCAGAAGCTCGCTGAGCGTGCGCAGCCCCTGTGGCGTTCCATCGTAAGTATAGCCGATCAGGTGCATCAATGTGCCAAACGCCCTGGGATAGCGCCGCTGATACTCCGCAAGCAACTGCTCCGTCTCGTCCGTGGAGAGCATGCGCTGCTGCGGCGTATAATGCTGGCGTCCGACCTGCACCGCCAGCGCGGGATGGGCCTGCAGGTTGCGATACCAATCGCTCTGTGCCCCGTAGCCAGCGATTATAACACATTCCCGCGTCTGCGGATCGTAGCGCACCACCTCAAGCACAGTCTGAAAGCTGCGCCCGCTCTTGCGTCCAAGATGGGTGAGCAGCAAAAAACGATGACCGAGCAGCCAGCCCAGATGCCAGCGATAGAGGTAACGCGGCAAACGAAACAGCCATTTCAAGAGTCCTTTCGGCTTCGACGGTACACTAAGCGCGTTGTTCATGGTTCCTTCTCCTTCTTAATTAATAACTGACCGGTCAGTTATTAATTATAGCAAAAAGCGTCCTCTATTGTCAATGCGCGGCGAGAACTTTCTCTAAAAAGGTCATTTCGGGGCAAAGTGTGAAGGATGAAGGAACTCTGCGGAGAGAATTTTCTCTCTACGATGGCAATCCGCAGTGCCAACGCAGGCGGCGGAGAGCAGGAAGGACGCCGGTGGTGGCGGACTCGCGCGCTCCCAGAACCGCGAGGGTTCGCCACTACCGGCGTTCAGCACATACCTGTTTACTTGCCGGAAATGGTGAAGTGGTAGGTCCAGGAAGCCCAGTCAGTCTGGTTATTCTGGATGCCCATCATCATTTGCAGGGTCCAGGCTCCAGATCTGTTGGCCAGGGGCACGTCGATGGGAACAACCAGGGCATCTCTGGTGTTGATGAAGTTTGCGAAACTGGCGACCTGCTTGCCGTCGATGGTGAGCGATTTCAGGTAGAGCGTCATTGGTAACACCTGTGACGATTTAAAGTAGAACGTGGTGCCGCCGATGGAGAACGCTACACGCTCCAGGGTCAGGGTGATGCCATTGCTGGTGACTGCCTGGTTGATCTGCACCGTTTTTTGCGTGGCGTCAAAGGCCTGATTGTGGAAGGGTGTGGTGAACTGGAGCGGCGTGCTTTGCCCGCTAAAGGCGTCCACGATGCTTTCGACATGCAGCGTCGTGATGCCTGCCGGGACAGCGCCGGTTCCAAAGCTGACTACGTCATACCACTGGAGCGTGGAGGGATCTTCATAGGCCACCAGCTGCCCGCCGCTGAGTTTGATGCCCGGCTGGATGGTCACACTCGTAAAGCTGATTGCTTCAGACTGCGGCGAATCTGTGGTTGTGTAAACGAGCAGGAAGCGGGAAACGTCGGCATAGGCTCTGACAAAGGTCACGCTGTGCCCGCCGAAGTTTTTGGTGATGTGGAGGATTGTCTCCTGGTGTTGCGCGCAGAGCGTTTCCTCGGTCAGATCCTGCCTATCAAGACATTCGGGCGGGATGGTCGTGACCGGGGTTGGCGAAGCAGTCGGTGTGGTCTGCGGCGAGGTGGAACCAGGATTGCCGGTGCCGGGTATGCCGCTGTTGCCTTTAGTGACCGAGAAAACCAGGGCCATGCTGCCGACCAGGACGGCGCACACCAGAATGGCGGCGACCAGCCCCAGCAAACGCGGGAAACGTCTGGCCGATTGCGCGCTTTTCCCGTGCTGCTGGCCGGGCGCCAGGCTATACGCGGCTGATTCCTGCCATTCACGCGCCTGAGTAGATGGCTCGAAAGAACGAGATGAAGAGTGATGCATAGATTTCATAGGTATGTTTCCTTCTGAGAGCATTGATGATAAGGGATAGCCTGGCGTACTGTCCTGCACGCTCTTGTCTCCCACCAGAGCGGCGTTTTCTGAGGCGAGATCAGGCCAGCCTCCGACGCTTCCCTGACCCAGGGCCAGCCTGGCGGCCTCGCGTACCTGCCAGTTGGCGTCAGAGAGCAACGGTGGAAGGAGTTCAGTGGCCCGCTGCTGACCCAGGGCATGTACAGCCAGGGCGCGCACGGTGGGATGAGAGTCGCTCAGGGCGCGTTGCAGCCAGGGCAGCGCCTGCGTTCGCTCTGTATGAGCGAGTCGTTCGCAGAGAGCCGCGCGCCGGGTCCAGTCCGGGCTGGCGAAAGCCGTGGCGATCTGTGCATCCTCCTGCGCTGCCTGTTCGGCCTGCTGGAGCCGCGTCAGTACATTTCCCAGGAGGGCTGGCGGCGCCTGCACGGGTTGAGCCGGGTAGCGATGATTGGCGTTATTTTGCATAGCGGCTTTGCTCTGACTTCCTTTCTGGTGCTTGCGCGAGCAGCGCCTTGCGCAGAAACTGTACCCCGCGCAGGCGATAGGATCTCACTGTACCGGGTGGGCATTCGAGTACATAAGCTATCTCCTGATAGGAGAGGTGTCCAAAGTAATAGAGCATCAGCGTCTCCGCGTAACGCGGCGGCAGGCTGCGAATCAGCGTCTCTAACTCGCGCCGGCTCTCTAATTCTTCCAGGATGTGTTCGGGCTGAGCGCCCTCTTCTTCTTGTTCCAGCCACCCCGTATTCTCCAGCGTTTCCAGAGAGATCTGCGGAGCCTGGCTCCGCCGCACTGTGTTCAGGTAGACATTGCTGGCAATCTTATAGAGCCAGGCGCGCAGCGCCAGGGCAAGAATGCGCTCCGCCGGATAGCGTCTGAGCGTGTAGTATGCCTGGAGAAAGGCTTCCTGCACGATATCCTCGGCCTCCAGCGGATCTCCGGTTCGCCGCAGCAGAAACGCGTAGAGCTGATGCTGATAGGTAGCGACAAGGCTGGCAAAGCCGCTGGCGATGTCGCTGGCTAATTGTGCTCTCAGATCTGTCGAGTCAATTTCCATGATTTTCCTTAAAGAAATTCATCAGGCATATGCATTGCATAGGTTAAATACCGTTTCTCCCCCGGAATGTGGCAGTTTTTCTCTCTCTTTTGGACCAATCAGCAAAAATACTCTCCTGGGCTGATTCGCCAGCCTGTTCCTGGTATCTCACCACCCGTAAACTGTCAGGTGAGGCCAGTGCAACAGGTGATATGCTGGCCTGTGTGGCTGCCGATGTAACAGTTTCCCAAAAACCTGCGATCTATGGACTGAAATTGCCTGCGGGCTCTATGATAAAGGC
>DASZXF010000678.1:0-9048 GCA_035546055.1 Ktedonobacteraceae bacterium | reverse complement strand
GGCCGGCGCCTGCACCAGGCAAGACTGTGATAGAAAATTATGGCTCAGATCAGGCGTTGAACGGTGATTTCAGCGGGAAAAGACATGCTGTCCAGGTCGCCGGACCAGAAGAGTTGTTTTTGCATTTCGGCGACCGCGTAGAGCAGATGTTGCAGGGCGGCTTCGCGTCCGCGTTCAAAAGCGGGACTGCCCCGGTGAGATGCGACCCCGGCGAACCAATCATTGAGCGGCAGGCGTTCGCTCATCTGGACAAGGTAGACCTCCATTTTCAGAGGACCGTTGTCGACCGGGACGATAATGCGCAGTTGGGGCGTCTGATCGATGATGTCGAGACGATAGAAGACGCCATAGTGATCGCGCGAGGACTGGAAGATGGAGACTTCGGGCAAAGAGTCCTCGTTGGCGGGACTATGATCGTTTGGATACTCCATTTCAACTCCTAAATCCTCTAACAGCTTGCCAAGTTGCTCGTTGATGTTCATACAATCCTCTCTCACTGGTGACTCTTTGATTCACATGGCCTCCTCTGGTACTGGCTTATTCTGTTCCTGGTCTGCGAAAGTGGAAATGTATCTGGCTCGACTATGATACAATACAAGATGGAGTCCCGGTATAAAGAGAAGCGGCCTGACGGCTATCTCTATACCAACCCTCAGATGGAGTGAGGCGCGGCGGTGGTTTGAGGATACTGCGAGAAACATCAGGAGAGGAACGCCAAATGCAGCCAGATCGTCTGGTTTATTCAAGCGAAAGCGGACGCGTCACAACCTGCCCTACCTGTGGTCAGCCTTATAAAAATTGTCGCTGCGGGCCAGCCGCGTCCCAGCATTCGCCCGCGACCCGCAAAAGCGATGGCGTGGTGCGGGTGATGCGCGACCGCAAGCAGCGGGGCGGAAAGACGGTGACGGTCATCAACGGCGTGCCGGGGAGCGAGGCGGAGCTGTCCGCACTGGCGCAGCAACTCAAGAAGTTGTGCGGCTCCGGGGGCACCATCAAAGACGGGAACATCGAGATTCAGGGCGATCACTGTGAGAAAATCATGGCGAAGCTGACCACCCTGGGGTACAGGGTCAAGCGCGCCGGAGGGTAAATACGCATCCGTTTCCAGGGTTTCTTCCGGGTGGCGCGCCTGCCCTTGTGCGCGCCGATGGATGACGGGGACGCGAGCGAGTAAGCGCATGTGCATTGCGGTATCCTGCAGCGGATCGGAACGACAGTTAAGCGCAGCCGCGCGCCACGCGAGGAAGGATACACGTGTCTCCCGCCAAGGTCAAGTGGAAATGCAGTAAGGAGTTGCCAGTGTCTACGGGTTTTAAAGTGGTGAGTACCTATCGTTTTACTCCCACATCGCTGCAATTGTTGCAAGAAGCGGCTTCGACAGAAGTCCAGTGTGTATCAAGTCAGGAAGAGTTACAGGAGTATTTGCCGGAAGCAGAAGTGCTCTGCTCTTTTACCATCCCGAATAGATGGCAAGAACTGGCTCCTCAGTTGCGCTGGTTGCAGTATCCGGGCGCGGGTGTGGACAGTTTGCGGGCCAGCGGTTTGCTGAATAGCGAGAGCCGGGTGATGGTGACGACGGCGACGGGGATAAACGCGATCCCGATCAGCGAATATGTCTTTGGCAGCATGTTGATGTTTAACTGGAACTGGCCGCAGATGGTGCGTTTGCAGGATTCGCATGTATGGGCGAAAAGCGCCGGCTGGTATAATCTGGGCGGGCGCGAACTGGCCGGCCAGACCCTCGGCGTGGTCGGTCTGGGCAGCATCGGACGCCGTATCGCGCAGATGGGCCGCGCCTTTGGTATGCGCGTGCTGGGGATGCGTCGCACCTTTTCCGACCAGCCGGCCAGCGATCCCGATCTCGACCAGGGCTATCCCCCGCAACGTCTGCGCGATCTGCTGAGCCAGTCGGATTACGTGGTGCTTGCGGTACCGTTGACCGCCGAGACAGAGCATCTGATCGGCGAGGCCGAACTGCGCGCTATGAAACCCAGTGCTTACCTGGTCAATGTGGCGCGCGGACGCATCGTCGATGAGCAGGCGTTGCTGCGGGCTTTGCGCGAAGGCTGGATCGCCGGGGCAGGTCTGGACGTGGCTGAAATCGAGCCATTGCCCTCGAACAGTCCACTTTACTCCCTGCCCAATGTCATTCTGACACCACACATCGCAGGCGTGAGTGTTCATTATGAAAAGCGTCTGGCGGATGTCTTTGCTGATAACCTCCGCCGTTATCGTGCCGGGGAGCCGCTGCTGCATCGCTTCGATCCAGCGCGCGGCTATTAGATCGAGCGCTTCTGCCAGCTCTATGCTTTGGATGTATCAGGAGGGATGCATGAGTACGAAAGATCTGGGCGTTGTAGAGGTTGTGGGTGCGGAGGCCATCGGCCAGCCGGGTCAGCGCCGTTTTCGCCTGTTCGCCCGCGCCAGAGGCGGCGCGGCTATCCTCTGGACCGAGAAGGAGCAACTGCTCAACCTGGCGTTGATCGTCGACCGCGTCCTGGCGCAGGCGTCCGAAGGGCGTATTTTGCGGGTGGAAGCTCAGCCAGGGGCGCATTCACAGGTCAGCGGCGATCTGCCGGACGACTTTCCCATGCCGCCGGACTACGATCTCCAGGTGGGCCAGTTATTGCTGAATTTTGACGAGGAAGATAAACTGTTTCTTCTCGTCGCCGTGCCTTTCGAGTTCGAGGAGAATGCGCGCGGAGAACTGGAGCCATATCTGCAGTCCGACAACGCCCTCTCCTTCCAGTTTACCATGCAACAGGCCCAGGCTTTGACCAGGCGCATCGAGAGTCTGGGCAAAAGCGGACGCCCCGTCTGCCCGCTCTGTCACGCGCCGCTGGACGGTGGACCGCACGCCTGCCCCAAACAGAACGGACATCGGCATATCATTCAGGTCATCAAAGAAGAAGAGGAAGAAGAGGACAACTGAGCGGAGGCAGCACACGCTATACCGCGTGCTGCCTCCGCTCAGACCTTATCTGTCATGCGATGGTGATCAGTCGACGCAGAGATACTTGTTCGCTTTTTGTAAGTAGTGTTCTTCGTTGGCTTCAATCATCAGCTTATGTAAGACAACCACATCGGCATCGGGTAAACGCTCCACCGGTTGCACACAGAGACGCATCACAGCCTTGCCGTTTTCCATCACCTGGACGAAACCACCACGCGCGCGCGGCACGCGATACACGCGGCCTACCGCGCTGGGGCTTGGCACTTCGAGGTAGCCATGCCAGAGTAATTGACGGCACTGGTCAGGTGTCAGCATGTCGCGCAACAGGTGAGCCGCGCGCCTCTCGGCGCGGGACCATCCGCGCAGGTAGGGCTGGAAGACGAACCAGATGACCGGAGTAATGACAATGGCGATGAGAAGCCAGCTCAGGGTCGTAAGCACCTGAGTTACTCCACTCATCCGCCAACGACTCGCGGCACCAGGACTATCTGCTCGGCTGTCTGGTCGAAATGATCGATGCGTTGCGCTGGCTTGCCCTGGTCAATGCGAAACGCGGTTGCACCTTTGGCCCGTTCCTGTGCGAAAATGCGTTCGGCTTCGCGTACAGCAGCCAGGGCTTCGGAATCTTTGGCTAAAACTTTCTGTTGATCCCAGGTTACACGGTCGTCGCCGCGCCGTGACATCACCCGTAACATTCCCACAGTCGTTCCTCCTTCGTAAGTCATAGACGGTCGCCTGTCCAGGCGTTCACACCTCGCATGTGACAGATCTGGCGCACCAGAAATGGTTCACCTGCATTGCTATTCAGGTATATCTCTACGTCATAATACAAAGAAGCGGGCTATTTCATTGTGAAACAAACCCCTACAAGGATCAATCAGCTTGCGTGTCAGGGCAGCTTGTCGTGCTAGAGACAACGTGGGTTTGCCCTCTACACGTATTGTACGTTGACGGTGTATGCTACGTCAATGGGTACTACCCTGTTTCACCGGATTCCCCTGCTTCCGCCGCTGCCTATCCCTTAACGCTTATCTCGCCTTTTCGCCCGGAGAAAGGCTACTGAGCCTGTTGTAGCTTTGTGCCGCATTCGGGACAGAAGCGGGTTGTGGGCGTGACCTGGGTGGAACAGGAGGGGCAGAAGAGATCGGGCAGGGCGATTTTGGTGCCGCAGTTTTCGCAGAATTTGCCCGGCAGCCCCATGTGCTGGCACTTGGGGCAGGCCATTTTGTTGGGATAGCCGCCTGGATTGGCCTGCGGCCTGGGCGTGTTCTTTGGCGGGCGAATCATGTCTTCATCGACAGCGGAAGGCACGGCCTCGGTGTCGAACTGCGGCGCGCGATAGTTGGCCTCGATCTGCTGGCGCTGGGCCTCGATGTTCAGATCGTGAAGATGAGAAGCCGCGTCTGCTTTCAGGTCAGGCGCGCAATTGACGCACAGCTTTACTTTGGGATTAAAGCAGCGAGTGCAGACGGTGGAATGGCATTTGGCGCAGTAATGAAACTCATGCTTGATCTCATCCCAGGCTTTTTGCAGCGCGTTGGCGTGCTCTTGCTGCCACTTCGAGCCATACATCTGCTCGCCGGCCTCCGCCGCACGGCCCCAAAAGCCTCCCAGCATACCAACACCTATATCCATAATGCTTTGCGCGGTCGCGACCTTGGAGCGAATCGGGCTGGTATCAATGGTCCAGTAACAGATCGGACAAGAAAAACGAAAAGCGAAATACCCCTGGCTCTGATTGCTCATGTCGTGATAGATGCTGGGGACAACATAATTAGAGGGCATTAGAACACTCTCACTTTCCTTCGTGCAAGTTATTCGTTAAATGCATCAATCATCTCGCAGCTTCGCCGAGTCCGCCCCACCTTCAAGAGAAAAGCGAGCGGTGAGGCGGACTCGGCTGGCTCACTCGCTCTGTCTGGCGGTGACGAAGATGATCGCGGCGGTGCCGGGTCCGGTGTGCGTGCCGATCACGGCCCCCAGGTCGTAGTGAGGCAGCTCGCCGCTGTAGACGCCCTGAATGGCTTCGCCGAGTTGCTGACCAACCTCTTCGTTGGTTTCGACTACCGCCACGGCTTCCAGCGGACCCTGCTCGCCCAACAACTGGGCCACGCGGGCGTAAGCTTTGGCGCGTGTGCGCGGACGTTCGACGGGGACAACTTCACCGCCGGTCAGGGCGATAATCGGCTTAAAGCTGAGCATATTGCCCAGCATGGCGCTGGCCGAGCCAATGCGTCCGCCACGCCTGACGTACTCCAGCGTGTCCAGCACCGCCAGAATCTTTGTGCGGCTCAGGGTATCCTCAACGGTAGCCCTGATCTTCTCCAGGTTTGCGCCTTCTCGCGCCAGCCTGGCCGCCTGTTGCGCGGCGTGGCCCAGACCCGCGCTGATGCTGAGCGAGTCAACAATTTCAATGGGGACGCGCCGTGAGCCTTCCGGCAGCGACTCGCGCGCGGTGCAGGCTGACTGGTAAGTGCCGCTGAGCTTTGAGGAGAGATGGAGCGAGAGAATCGCGTCCGCCCCCTCGTCGATCAGGCGTTGAAAGGCCTCTTGAAAGGCGGCAGGTGAGGGTTGAGATGTGCGCGGTAGATCTTTGCTGGCCGCCATTTTGGCGTAAAAGCCAGCGTTATCAAGCTCTACCCCATCCAGGTAGGCTTCATCGCCAAAAAAGACCGTGAGCGGCACGACCGTAATGCCCAATGCACTGGCTACCTCCGCTGGTAGATCGGCAGTGCTGTCGGTGACAATACGAACAACCATGTGTTTCGCTTCCTCCTGGTGGTCGGAAAATAGATAAGAGTGGACGCGCCTTCCTTTCTCGGCAGACTGAAGCCGCCAGTCTCTTCTAAAGAAAGAAACGCGTCCACCTGGACGAATTTACAGATGACTTTATGGAACGCTATTCCGCCGAAATAATATAGGCGTAATGGGCCTGTCCGCCGTTAATCACCTGGATTTCAAGCTGTGAATACTGGCCCTTGATATGCCGGGCCACCTCTTCGGCTGCCTGCTCGCTCACGCCCGCGCCAGAGTACAGGGTGACGATTTCAAGCTGCTCGATCCTCATGCGTTTTAAGGTTTCGTCAATCACATGCTCCATGTCCTGCTCGGCGATGGCCAGGTGACCGTTGACAATGCCAATGTAATCGCCTTCGCGCACACGCAGCGGACCGAGTTGTACCGAACGCACGGCGGTAGTAATCTCGGCTGTCTGGATGCTCTGTGCCGCGTCGGTCATGACCTTGCAGTTGGTGGCGAAATCGGCTGCGTAGTTAAAGCCGATCAACGCGGCAATTCCCTGGGGCATGGTGTCGGTGGGCACGATATAGAGCTCTTTGTCAGTCAGGTTGACCACCTGGCGGGCGCTGAGGGTGACGTTGTTGTTGTTGGGGAGGAGAATAACTTTCTGCGCGGGGACGGCCTTGACCGCTTCCAGCAGTTCTTCAGTGCTGGGATTCATGGTCTGCCCGCCGGAGACAATGGCGTTGACGCCCAGACCCTTGAACACCTCCACAAATCCTTCGCCGGCGACCACCGCCACGGTGGCAATGGGCAGTTGCTCGACCTCCTGAGCATGCTCGGCAGCGCTTTCCGCCGCGTAGGTCAGGCTCTGCTCCTGTAAATTCTCAATGTTGATGTCCAGCAGACTGCCCAGGCCAACGCCATAATCGAGGATTTTGCCCGGCCATTCGGTGTGGGTATGCACCTTGAGCATCTTTTCATCGCCGGCGACCACCGTGGAGACGCCGCCCATATCGATGATGGTCTGGCGAATCTTTTCCACGTCCAGCTTTTCGCCGCGCAGCAGGAAGACCACCTCGTAGCCGAATTCCTCCTCAATCGTTACCACGCCCTTTTTCACTTCTGGCGCGGGTCGCTGCTCGCTGGAGGGCGCGGGCAGGGTCAGCGTGCCTCCATCTTCGCCGCGCACATAGCGCCAGACACCTTCCAGAATGGTACAGAAGCCCTGTCCGCCTGAGTCGACCACGCCGGCCTGTTTGAGCGTGGGCAGCAGTTCGGGGGTACGGGCCACGGCCTGGCGGGCGCCCAGGACCATCTCTTGCAGCAGACCCAGCAGATCATCACCGCGTTCCGCGCTGGCCTGCGCCGCCTCGGCGGTTTCGCGCACCACGGTCAGAATCGTTCCCTCAACCGGCTTGATAACCGCGCGGTAGGCCAGGCGCTGCGCCTCCTGCATGGCATTGGCAAGATCCTGAGCGGTAAAGGTAGTTTTTTTGTCCAGGCCCAGGGCCAGCCCGCGCAAAATCTGCGAGAGGATCACGCCGGAATTGCCGCGCGCGCCCAGCAGAGCGCCGTGGGCCAGCTTCGCCGAAATCACGCCCGCCGAGGTATCCGCGCTATCCTCAATGCCCCTCACAGCGGCCTGCATGGTTTTGGACATATTCGAGCCGGTATCTCCGTCCGGCACGGGAAAGACATTCAGCGCGTTGATCTGCTCGCGGTGCTCCTCCAGCCAGGCGGCTCCGGCCAGCAGGGCTTTTTTGAGATCCTGCCCGTCAAAAACGCTGACGCGGCGCGGAAGAGAACGCGCTCTGCGCGCCGGGGGACGTGATGTTTGATCCTGCATGTTGACTCCCGTGGATAGCCCTGCATCCGCCTGGAGCGAGCTATCCCTGTGTTTCCGGTATTCTGGTGTTTTTGCCATCAGGCTGTCGTCTGTTCCGTCACGTCCCCGAGACCCTGGACGTTGACATTGACCTGCGAAACGGGAGTGTTGAGCATCTTCTCAACCGAGAATTTGACACTGCTCATAATGTTATGGGCAATTTCGGTGATGCGCAGGCCATATTCCAGGGCGACGTAGACCTCGATGATGATCTGCTCATTGACCAGACGAACCTGCACACCCTGATTTGCCTGATTGGGAGGTAAAAGGACCGCGCGCCCGTTGTGCAGGCGCGGCGAGGTAATCCCGATCACTCCATAGCACTCGGTGATCGCTCGTACAGCAATGCTATGGATCGCGTTCGGTAGTACTTCTATCTTGCCCAGCGGACGCGCTCCCTGTTGAGGTTGAATAGCAGGTGTCTTTGACATAACGCGGGTCTTCTCTTTCGCTCTTGCCAAAGCGAGTTAAAACTGTTATACTCGCAAGGCATACTCGCTCAGGTTCCCTATGCTTTAGGTGTGGCCCGGCGGTGGCAATTTTTCTAAGATGATAGCTATCTGAGATAGAAACAGATTGGAAAGAACATAACATAGGTCCCCTGGATAGTCAAGAGAGGGAACCGCGAACCGGAGAGAGGCGAGCGACCTCGGCTCTTTCACCAGAATACAAGGGAGGAATGTTTAAATGTCAGGTCGTTGTGAAGTGTGTGAGCGCAAGCCGATGCATGGTAACAATGTGAGCTTCTCGCAGCGCCGCACTCGCCGCCGCTTTGTGCTGAATGTGCATCGCCGCCGTATCGAAATCAACGGTGTGACGCGCACGGTGAATATCTGCACGCGCTGCCTGCGCACTATGAGCAAGCTGCCGAAGTCGCGCTAGTATGCGCAGCCGGCGAAGAAGAAAGAAGGACCGCGTTCCCTCTCCGGGACTGGCGGTCCGCTTTTTTTATGAAGAAAAACAGGGCTGACTGGCTTCAGTCCTGCTCGTCGATGACGCGCTGGCAGAGGTCAAACGCGTGCTGGAGGGCGGGCAGGGGGTCGCCAAGCGGACTAAATTCGTGGCCGATGTAGCCGGTGTAGCCCGTTTGCTTGATGGCGCGCACGATGGGCGGGTAGAAAATTTCCTGCCGGTCGTTCAATTCGTGGCGTCCGGGATTGCCCGCCGTATGATAGTGCGCGAAATACGCGTGATGCTCCTGAATGGTGCGGATGAGATCGCCTTCCATGATTTGCATATGATAAATATCGTAGAGCAGGCGCACAGCCGGCGAGTCAACGCGGCGACAGACCTCAAGACCCCAGGCGGTATGATCGCCCTGGTAATCTCTGTGGTTGACTTTGCTGTTCAGCAGTTCCAGAATCAACGTCACCCCGGCGTCCTCAGCTGCCTGTGCCACGCGCCGCAGACCCTCGGCGGTGTGCTCAAGGCCGCTCTGATCATCCAGGCCGGCGCGATTGCCGCTGAA
>DASZXF010000677.1:0-2921 GCA_035546055.1 Ktedonobacteraceae bacterium | reverse complement strand
TAGAGCGTGGCCTGGATCTCGGCATCCCACTCAGGTAGCTTTTCCAGGCGCTTAATCAGGTTAACACGTTCCCACTCGCTCATTTGCGGGAGATAGGCGAGCAGAGGATGAGGATCGCGTTCGCCCAGCGCGTTTAGCAGTCTGCCCAGCAGCCAGTCGGTACTGGCCTCGATGGTCAGCCAGGGCCAGATACCACTGGCGGCGCTGAAGTGCCTGCCCTGCAAGCGTTCCAGCAATTGCATACCCGGCTCAAACAGATCAGAAGCGTCATCTTTGCCGGAGAGAGACGCAAAGGCATGGAGCGCCACGCGCAGATCTGCATCGCCCAGGCAGCTCAGCAGCGCGGAGTGAGCTTCGTCAAAGGTCAGCATGCTCAGCAAATGCACCGCCGCCAGGCGCCGCTCGGCCAGCTCATCCGTCAACAGAGGCAAACTGGCATCTACTGCCGCGCTGGCGTCGGTAAAAGCGATGGTCCACAGCGTCAGGAAGACTTCCTGCGGATTGCCGCGCGCCAGCTTCTCCCGGCGCAGATCGGCATCGCCCAGCAACTCCACAAGCGCGCGCAGAGCCAGGCGCAGATCGGCCACGTGCTCTACTTCCCTATCGAAGCCCAGCCAGACATCCGCCGCGCGCACCGTAGCGCTAAAGCGCAGCAGATTGTGCTCAAGAATCAGGTGTAGCATGCGCCGAAAAGCCTGGGGATGCGCCTCGTCCACCGTTTCCAGAATCACCTGGCGCAGACCCTCCTCGCGCTGAGCCGCCAGCAAGAGGCGTTCCATACACTCCCAGCCCTCCGCGCGGTTCGCCACCAGAAGAGCCGTCGTCACATGTCGCCCCATCGTGCCGTTCTCCTGCTCACCGCGCGCCGTGGCCATCAGGAGTTCAAAAAGCGCCTGTCCCTGCTCGCCGCCCTCCTCAATAGCCGCCGCGAAAAGGATGCCGAACTGCTGTGTATAGTACCGGGCCAGGTGAGGCGCCCAGTTTGCGAACCAGAGCACATCCTGCTCGCGATAGCGGGCCAGCATGAGCAGGATGCCCTGAACCCAGTTTACCCGCTTTTGCGTGTGAGCCTGGTTGGAGCCGGGCGCGCGAAAGGCCCGGCGATAGTATCCCTGCTGATACGGCAATCGCCCGAGCAATTGCCAGGCTGCCTCGCATGTTTGTGCCAGGCGTGGAACAAACACAGCGAAAATCGCCATCCGTTCCTCCGCCGTCATCTTTGCCAGTTGTCGTATGCGGCGCTCTTGCTCCTCATGATATGTCCGCATTACCTCATATCCGTGCGTCTGCGCTGTCGCAATCCTGCCCTGCTCATCCCGGTTTAGCAGAGCATACGCGCACGATTGGAGCGCGGCTGGCAGTGTATCCTTAATCTGTGCCAGACAGATCCCCTGCCAGTTGGGAGTCTGAAGCTCCTCCAGTTGTTTATGTGCCTGCTCGCGTGTCAGAACCATCTTTTAACCTCCTACCAGGGCGACCAGGCGAATAAAGAGCAGACTGCTGGCCGCGTTCAATTGTATGGGATCTGTCAGATTGCGCTGTGCCTGACCATCCAGAAACACCAGGTAGATGCCATCCGTAAAGGCCTGGAGAGCCACATCTATCGCCTCTTGCTCATCTATGGCAACCGCTGGTATCTCTGCTTCGCCCGGCGGGGCGATCTTACCTTTGCTGGCCCCGTCGTTGATTTCCTGGGGACTCAAAAAGCGCAGCAGGCGACGTTCTTCCTGGCGTTCACGAAAAGCGCCCACCTCCGCCCGCACAATATGCGCAATGAGATCGCCCAGGAGTGGCGGGCGCTCGTTCTCCCGCGCCTCCTGCACGAACGCCGGCGGCAGAGCCACATACCAGGGCGCGCCGGGCGTCTTGCGTTTGCCAATCATCCTGGCCTCAACGCGAATAGTCATCTGTCCGTCGTCCATACCTCATCCTTTATTGCAACGGAGAAATAAACACCGTAAACCACAGCAATTGTAATGCATCGAACCGCCGCTGAAACGGTCGCATTTCACAAACTCCTCATTCTTTGTCAGGAAGGCCAAAACGGTCGCCCGGCCAGGCTATGAGCGTGCGCAAACTCAAGCAGTTAATGGTATAATCTCAGGTATATCTGACTGCTTGTTTTAAAAGAGCAAACAATCAGGCAGAGTAATCGGAGATCCGATCTATTTTAGAGGCTTGTCTGCTATCGGCGTTGTGGGCGTCGAAAGGCGGCAGGAGTCCCACAGGGAGGTAATTGAGTATGAGCGACCCCATCGAGAAGATCAAAGGCATGACCGCTGAACTGGCCAGCAAATTTCAGGCCAGTGGTATCACCAACACCGATGAATTGCTGGAAAACGCCAGGACGCCTCACCAGCGCACCGAACTGAGCCACAAGGTCGGTGTTACGGCGGTGGCGATCAAGGAATTTGCCAACCGCGCTGACCTGATGCGCCTCAACGGCGTCGGAGGCGACCTTTCCAATCTTTTGGAGGAGGCCGGGGTGAATAGCTGTAAAGAACTCCAGCATCGCGTAGCCGAGCATTTGCACAAGACGCTGGTGGAACTGAACGCCAGTCGGCATATCGCTCACCACGTTCCTCCCACGGCCTGGATTCAGGACTGGATCACCGAGGCGAAAACCCTCTCGCAGACCGCGCCGGAAGATTAGGACGCGTATCTGACACAAAAGACCTCCCTGGCGTGGCAGCCGCCAGAGAGGTCTTTTTGTACGACACATGAGCAGCACCGTGTGAGTAGTCAGGACACGAAGGAGAAGGAGCGTGTCCTGCTCTCTTGCCGACTCGCTACGGGTGCGTCCAGGTGTAGGTGGGAGTGTCGTATTGCAGACCACTCTTCTGGTACGTGAACGAATAGGTGATGGTCTGGCCAGAACTCATGCCGCCGCCAGTGTATTGCCACTGGCCCGCGCCACTGTT
>DASZXF010000676.1:0-4323 GCA_035546055.1 Ktedonobacteraceae bacterium | reverse complement strand
GGCTCACACCGGTGTTGGCCGAGCCATTAAATTCATCGCTCCAGACCTGATTCCAGGTCGCCGCGTGTGCTCTGCCAGTTGGTGAGAGAAAGGCGACCGTTCCCGCCAGGAGTAACGCAAAGCCCAGAATAATCAGGGTTGCCAGGCGCAATGAAAACCGCCTGCGCCGTTGATGAGAAGTAACTTCCTTGTTTGCCATAGGATTTCAAACGCTCCTTTATGATCTTCAGACCAAAAACACGTGGCGAATATAGCTTGCTTTGCTTTTCTTTCCCCCTTTGGCCGAAAACAGAACAACACGACAACAGGTCAATAGCCCGCTTCTGTCATGCTCCCCGGCTAGCAGCCCTCCCAGATTTCCTCGTGTGTTGTAACCGGTTTCAAGAACCAACTATACCCTTGAAACCGGTTTCTGTCAAGCCATCTACTCGGAAATCTTGCCGCTTTGCTCAGGCGGACCGGAAGACTGCTGGCCGGGTCGCTGCGAACTTACCAGCCAATTCCGAGGGTCAGACTGCTCGGAGGGTTGGCATTGGACAGAATGGCCACGGAACTCTGGTTATTTACATCATCATAGGGAAAGCCATACGCCTTATTGTTGATGCAAATGCGATGCCAGAACATGGCGTAGTCATTTTTAGTACTGCCGGTGTAGTAGGTGGCCGGATTGTACCAGTTGGCCGTATTCAGCGCCACGCCCCGGTTAAAGGCCGCGCAGAACTCGGCGCCCAGTTCAAGCGCCTGGGTGGTCATGCCCGCCGAGGCCAGCGCGCCGGCGCACTGGAAGACATCGGCACTGGTGGGCTTGTTCAGGACATAGGGGCCGGCCCCATTGCGCGTAAACTGCAACTGTCCATTGACCACTCTCCCGGTGAAGGTGACGCCGCCGCGCGTCAGGGTAAACTGATTGGAGGTGTAGTAACTCCAGGTTTGATCGATGTAGGCCTGCATATAATTCGCCTGGCTGCCTCCCGGCAGGAAGGTCGCGGACGAACGCGGAGCCAGAATGCGATAGGTAGAGGCAAGTCCCTGGAAAGGCGCGGAAACCGTAGAAGCGTACTGCGAGAAGACCTGCGCTCTGCTCAGGGTAATGCCGTTGGTCTGATCAAAGCCGCTGGACGTTTGCTGCACGCGCGAGGTCAGCGGGAAGCCGAACTGGTCCACTTCGGTTGTATTGCCGCCGAAGGGGACGGTGCCATACCCATAGGCGAATTCGTACCAATCGAAGTAAACATTGGCGTTGGGATCATTCGGATTGCCCAGATTCGGACCGCCCCAGCCAGAATCATCCGGGGCAATCGGGATGTACATCGGCGAGCCGAGCGAAATGTAGATGCGCGCGCCTACCAGGTAAGTCGGCATGACAACGCTGCTGGCCTGGGCCAGAGAGAAGGCCATATTGGCGTAATTGACGCCATTTTTGCTCAGATGGCCCGGTGCATTGGCGTCCAGGTGGTTGATATGGGCCAGCGTGCCATCGGACTTCAAGTAGTACCACTGGCCGGGCGTGGCCTGGCCCAGAACCATGACGTAGATCTGGCTGTTGCTCCAGGCGCCATGCGTGTTATTCTGCAAAATCAGCGGGAACGTGCCGGGACCGCCCGAAACATGCGTGGCGGTCGGGGTGGGCGTACTGACCGGTGGACTGGTCGGCGTAGGCGTGGGCGTCGGGGATGAGCCTGAGCCGGTGGTGAAGGTATAGTTGCCAGTGTCATACTGGAGGCCGTTCTGCTGGTACGTGAACGAATACGTAATCACCTGTCCGGCGCTCAATCCGCCCGCCGTGTACTCCCAGCGAGCCGCACCGCTGTTGTAGCTCATATTGACATTCTGCTGAGCTATGCCGGGCGGGAGATAGTGAAGAATCACATAGCCTGCCGTCCAGCCGCTCGGCTGAAACCAGAAGAGTGCCTGGCTGGAACTGCTGCTGCTCGCGCCCTGATTAAAGCTTCCTGCCGCCTGCGCCCTTTGCGCTCCTCCGGGTGCCAGCAGCGCCAGCGTCCCGCCAGCCAGCAGCAGGCACACGCAGACCAGCAGAGCCATCAGCCTGCGCGCAGGCCGCTTACGCTCGTTGGACATTCCACGTTCATCCTTGTTTGCCATCACAATTGGATACTCCTTTCCTTCTGCCTGAGCATATATGGCAGGTTATCCCTGCCAGCCATGGTTATTTACTTCATTGCCTATCAGGACAAAAAGAAGACCAGACAACAGCGCCAGGCTCGCGAACGCTGCGGAGGAGCATGGCTGATCCCCCTCTCTGCTGTGAAGAATGGGAAAAATCGTTCCACGTTGAACATGGGGAACGAATTGAGAAAGCACCACGCGAGCGGCTGACTCGCCGGCTGCCTGCCTGTTCTGCGTCTTCTGCATGAGGCGTTCCTGCTTCCTGGCAATGAACGAAGCCGTTAATATACGTTGCTGTCTTGACTGAAACCGGTTTCACTTCTAACTATAGCATTGAAACCGGTTTCAGTCAAGACGGTGAAGGATCGTATCAGGGTTTCTCACCAGTCGTTTGCCACCGACGGCGGTGAGAAGCAAGAGGAGAGAAAGAGGCGGGACACCCGTACCCGACAAGGGATGCTGCGCTCCCTGCACCCTCGCTGGTGATGGCCCTGGCTTGACTTATGCTCTTTTGCTCCTCGCTCAATGTGAGAAAGGGCATAAGCGGCCCGCTATCTGTCTCAGACATTTCAGGGATACAGGCGGAGGTTTTCGCGCTCACATGCTCTGGTTAAACGATATTTAGAGCGCTCCATTGATATGCGCGGATACGTCGCGGCGGGCGGGTGACGATGAGCGCGGCGGCGTAGTCGGGAGGGACGGTGGGAGTGGAGAGTTCCCAGGAGGTGACGGTATGGGGCGCTTCGCGGCTGGCCAGCAGGGCCGCTGGTTCGCCGGGAGCGCAGGAGACATCGAAGCTATCCAGCGGAATGGAGATGCCCATGCCGCGCGCTTTGATATATGCTTCCTTGCGCGACCAGCAGCGAAAAAAGGCTGCTTTGCGCTGCGACTCGGGAAGTGCGCTCAGGGTAGCGTATTCGCCGGGTGAGAAGTGGCTATCTGCCATCAGGAGATAGTCATCCCGCTCCAGATCACGCATATACTCGATATCCACCCCCAGCTCGCATTCATAGGCGAAGGCAAAAAGGGCCATCTGGTGGGAGTGAGAGAGATTAAAGCAGAGCGCGGGCTGAGCGGCTGGTTCCAGGAGAGCTGGTTTGCCATAGGAGTTATAGGTGAAGCTCAGGCTGGCGGGCGGGGTCTGGAGATAGCGGCCCAGGAGGGCGCGTAAAATGCCGCGTGCCACGGTAAAGCTGCGCTGGTCTTTGGCAAAGACGAAGCGCGCGGCGCGTTTTTGCTCGTCCGGGGCCAGCGTAGCCAGAAAAGCGTCCACGCAGGCGGGCGGTTGCTCCAGGGAGGCCAGCCAGAGGTGTACTTCGTCGGTGGCCAGCGTCAGATCAGTCGGCGGCTGCCAGCAATCGTTTTTCTTCATCGAATGTATTATATCCCGAAATCGTCCCAAAAGCCAGATCTTCCTTTCCCGAACTATGGCATAATAGAAAGAAAAGGAGGTCAGAAACCCATGCAAACCGCGAATCCACAGCCATTTATTGATTTTTTGCGCCGCTTGCGGGCGGTGCGTCAGTTTCGTGCCGGGACTATTCCCCAGGAAGTCATTGAGTCCATTTTGAATGTCGCTCGCTGGTCAGGGAGCGCCAGCAATCGTCAGCACTGGGAACTGGTCGTCGTTCAAAACAGAGAGACGTTGAACGCGCTGGCTCGCTGCGAGGGGCACGCGCAACACCTGGCCGGAGCCGCGCTGGGCGTCGTGCTCGTCATGGCGGGTGTACCCGAACTGGAGGAGCAGGAGACATATGATGAAGGACGCCTCAGCGAGCGTATCATGCTGGCCGCTGAGGCGTATGGCCTTGGTTCCTGTATAGGCTGGTTCAGAGGGCAGGGCTATGCGGAGGTGAAAAAGCTGCTGGGTATTCCCCAGGAGCGCCTGGTGCGCACAGCTATCTCCCTGGGTTATCCCGATGAAGCGGCCCGGCAGGCGCGTCCCAAACGCACAGACGCTCGTAAGTCTTTGCAAGAAATCGTCCATTACGAGCGCTATGCGTAAAGACCGGCAGGGCTAGGTGATCCAGTGGCCGTTCAGGAACTGCGTCAGCATCCAGAACAGCATGGCGCCTGAGACCATCAGATAGCTCAGACGGAAAGTCAGGTTTTTGCTCAGCGCGGAAAGGAGGATAAAGGCCGGGAAAATTTCCAGCAGGAAACGCTCAATCGATTCAAGCGGGAAGAGGCCGGCGA
>DASZXF010000675.1:0-4325 GCA_035546055.1 Ktedonobacteraceae bacterium | reverse complement strand
AGCCGGGCTGCGCCCGGCTGGCCCTGCATCATTCTTCAAACTTGCACCGCCTGCGGCGGCGCGAGGCAGCAGAGGCACAACGGGAAAATGAAAAAGCCCTGGCGCCAGGGCTATGCTGCTTGACAATTCGCAACTTGTTGCGTACACATGACTCATGTGTATTCACGTCGAAGCCATCCATTTTGATGATCGCATGGAGCACAATCTCTGTGTGATCACTGTCGAGCAAATCTTCGCGGGAGCTCTGGCCGCGTAGGCGTTCACGCCGGGCTTACGCGGCAGGACAGGCGCTCTGATGCAACTACTTACTCCCGCTGAGTAAGTAGCAAAATTTGCTGATTCCGCATCATCTCGTTTTTCCTCTTTGTTTCGCTTTTACCCCAGCGTGTTCGCCAGGCGGGCACGTCTCTTTGCGTTTTTGTTTCCCTTGTTTGCTGCGATGTGCCCGTTGTTCGCGGTTCGTTTCATCGTTTTCACAGTTTACATGGGAGCATTGATATGACACAGACGCAGGACCACTCTTCCGGGAATGACCTCGGAACGCTTGCAGCGCCGGAGGGAGTTGGAAAAACGCGGCCTCCGCGACCCCTCTGGCGCAACCTGAACTATATGTTGCTCTGGTCCGGGCAGTTAATTTCTACCACTGGCAGCCAGGTTTCGTCGCTGGCTTTCCCTTTGCTGGTGCTGGCTGTCACCGGCTCGCCGGCCCAGGCGGGGATTGTCGGCGCGCTGCGCGGACTACCCTTCGCTCTGCTCAGCCTGCCTGCCGGGGCGTTGATAGATCGCTGGGATCGTAAACGCGTGATGATTCTCTGCGATAGCGGGCGGGCGCTCTCGATGGCCAGTATTCCCGTGGCTCTCTGGCTGGGACACCTGGGCTTACTCCAGCTCTATGTGGTGGCTCTGGTCGAGGGGACATTGATGACCTTTTTCTCGATTGCTGAGATGACCTGCCTGCCACATGTGGTGCCCAGGGAACAGTTGCCGACCGCGACGGCACAGAATCAGGCCATCGATTCTACCTCGTGGACGCTGGGGCCATTTCTGGGCGGACTCCTCTACGGCATCAGCCGTCTGCTGCCCTTTTTACTGGATGCGCTGACCTTTGCCTGTTCTGTGCTGGGTCTGCTGTTTGTGCGAGCGCGTTTTCAGGATGAGCGCGAAGAGGGCGAGCGCCATATCTGGCGCGAAATCGGCGAGGGATTGGTCTGGCTCTGGCGCGACTCTCTGCTGCGCTTTCTGGCCCTGCTGGCCTTCTTCCTGATCGCGCCCTCAATTGGCTTTACCCTGATTCTGATTGAGCTTGCGCAAAACCTGCACGCCTCAGCGCTGGTCATTGGTCTTCTGCTGGCCAGCGGCGGTGTGGGCAGCATCCTTGGCTCGCTGTGTACGCCCTTACTCCAGCGCCGCTTCACCTTTGGGCAGTTGACCATTGGCTCTGCCTGGGTCTGGGCCGTTTCCTGGCTGGCCCTGGCTATCGCGCCCAACCTCTTCATCCTGGGCATCGCCAACGCCGTCAGCCTCATCATCGTGCCCATTTATCTCTCAATTCAATTCAGCTATCGCCTGTTGGTCATCCCGGATCATCTGCAAGGCCGCGTACAGAGCGTCTATCGCCTGCTTTCTTACGGCAGCCAGCCTATCGGTGTGGCTCTCACCGGCCTTTTGCTCCAGTGGATCAGTCCTGCCTGGACTGTGGTAGTGCTCTTTCTACCACAGGGTCTCGTAGCTCTCATTGCTACGTTCCATCGCCGGCTCAGGCATGTTCCCATGCTCAAGGAACTTGCTCGCGAATAACCAGGCACTAACCACGAGAGGACAGCGCAGACTCCCTTGCGCCTCTGCGCTACCCTCTCAAATCCCCGCGCACTGATAACATGCCCGCATACAGAGTCTACAGTGCGATAAGCAGGGCTTTTTCAGGTATCGCTTTTTCATCTCCTGACGATTTTCCTTCTGTTGCTTGCCATGCCTCCCCACCCCCAAAAGAAGAATGATGCAGGGCCAGCCGGGCGCAGCCCGGCTGGCCCTGCATCATTCTTCAAACTGGCGCCGCCGCAGGTGGCGCGAGGCAGCAGAGGCAAAACGGGAAAACGGAATAGCCCTGGTGCGATAAGAGCGCGCTATTGACATAGGCAGTATAATGGAAGTGACGCACCCATAGCTCAGCGGATAGAGCACTAGTCCTCGGAATTAGGTGTCGGGGGTTCGAATCCCTCTGGGTGCGCTTTGTCGTCTGGTGCTGCCTCTAAAGGCAGCTTTTTGTTTATATTATTCTTCCAGGACATCAAAAATTTATATGTTTATGGTGTAAGAGGGAAAATAACAAAGATGGTGTGAATGTGCCGCCAGCGATACATCCACACCATGTAGAGGGGTAAAAGGTGAGAGATGCTATTACTGTTCGTCAGTGAGCTTGCATCCTCGCCTGCTTGGCGGGCAAAAGCTGTCTTTTACGGCTGTCCGTCGTTGTCGCTGCCGGAGTTTTTGGTGCTGCTGGGCATCTGGTTGTAGACATTCAGCCAGTTGGTGGCGATTTCGATCTGGGCCTGTTTGAGTGAGATAGCGCCGTCGCAGACCTGATCGTGGAGGTAGTTTTCAACTTTGTCTTTCTCATGGAAGCCCGGTTTGGGACTGGCGGCTTCAGGCCAGAGGTTAGAGATATCGTTGGAGCCGCCCAGCTCCAGGCTAACCAGATGATCTACTTCGTACTGGCCTGTCGTGTGATGGGTGATGCCGTATGCAGCGTAGACTTTGTTCTTTGTGCTGGTGGTGACGTTGCGCACGGATGAGGCGTAGCCGGATTTACAGACCTGCTCTTTGGTGGCATCCGGGAAAATATCGCCCGGGGTGCATGCGGTATCTTGCAGCGGACCGTTGATAACACAGCCGCTGGTTTTGGTTCGTGTACCCCATTGGGGCGCGGTGGTGGATGCGCTGCTGGTGGCGCTTGAGGTGGGCGTATTGTCTGGACTGACGTTGATAGAGACTCCAGAACATGCGCTCAGGACAAGGCAGAGGAGTAGCAGCAAAAAAGCAAGGCGTTTCATCGAGTTCCTCCCAGGTTGGTCGTCCCTGATTGCTCAGGCGTGTTGGGCGCATCCGCGAAGTGTATGCGCCGGGCTGGCCGGTTTTCGACCTCTCTTGCCGGCTCTTTCTCACAGTGCCCACATGGTTCAAACGCGGTTGGCATACTTTTCCAACGGATTGGCCTGTAAATAGGTGCCAGCAGCCAGATTGCGCTACTCGGATTGGAGTACCAGCCAGCTCTGGTTAAAGCGGCCAGCGCGCAGGTCTGCCTGCCTGGTCCAATAGTATATCATTCCATTATTGGCCCAGCGCATCTGCGCGGTTGCGTCACTGTCAATCTGGAGTACGAGTTGCCAGTCAGCGTCCCCTTTTTGTAGCTCCGCCGCGCGTGGGTCGGCGCTGTCAGTGATGCCGTTCGAGACAAGCTGACACTGTTCGCGCATATCATCCTGAATGGTATCGGGATAACCGAGCAGACGATGATGGGGTTGTCCGCGCTCTTCGGCGGGATGGAGCGCTTCTAACACCGCTTCATAGGCCTGTTGCTCTTTGTCGCTCCAATCAAAGTCGGGCAATTCCAGTTCTGGCTGCAAGGCCAGGGTTAATTCGCTATGGGGAGTGAGCGCGCAGGCTGGAAAAAGGCTGGCGCTCGGCAATTCTGCTGGAGTTTGCTGGCGCTGCAAGTGCGGTGCGGAAGCGGGTGTGAAGAGAATGGACCAGCCAGCGCGATCCTCTGGTTGCTCACCGAAGGTTTCCTGCCGGGCATCATAGAAAAACCAGAGCGTTCCCTGTGGAGGTAGCAGGTGCTCGCTGTCGAACGGCTGAACGTCGCTCAGACGAATCTGGGCAAGAAATGAGAGGGGGATATTCCGCGCGCCTGGCCAGGCGACTTTCTCTGGCAGATCGGGATGCCCGCCCAGTTTGGTGGCGCCTGCAACCAGGGTACTTTCTTCAACCGGCGTGGCACGCAAACGAATGGAGGGCCGCACCAGGCGGTCAATGGCCGGAATGCGCGCCTGCAGGCCCGCTTTGCGGAATGCCTGCTCGATATCTGCTTTTTGCATAGAAGATTTCCTTTTTCAGTCAGTCTACTCCACATCCGGGCAGGAGAGAGGACAACTCTCTCCCTTCACGAGAGGCGGATGATTCGCGTTTCATGGATGGGCGAGCGTGTCTTTACAGACAGCATAGCGAACCACTGCAAGCGGCTGGCCTGTGTGCGGGGAGTCTCCTGTTTCGCTCGCCGTTTCAGCCGCGCTGAGCGTTTCTGTTCAGCCAGTGCTGACGTTGCCGGA
>DASZXF010000674.1:0-6983 GCA_035546055.1 Ktedonobacteraceae bacterium | reverse complement strand
AATCAGCCAGTGTTCGTTCACATCGGTTTCGATGCGGCGCAGCAGATAGGGATCGGTGTCGGGTGTATTAAAGCCGTAAACCGTGGTAACGGCCCAGTCGAAGCCGGTTTCGTGAACCGCGCGCACGCCGGCGTAACCGGCCTGGTCGAGCCACCCGACCGGATAGGCAAATGCGCGCAGGCGATGTCCCAGGCGTTGTTCCAGCATAGTATGGCTGGTGCGGACCTCGTAGGCCGCTTCCTCCGGGTCTGCCAGATAGCCCAGGATGGGATGATGGACGGTGTGCGCACCAAAGGAGATCCATGCGCTTTTGTCCATTTCCAGCACTTCCTCCCAGTTCATGGGAAGCGCGAGGCGCTCGCTCTCACTCCATTCATGCGGATCGCCTAACGCCTGGCGTATCTGCTGAATAAAGGCTTCGCGTTCCGCTACGGATCTGGCGTGGCGTGTACGCTGAATGATGAGTTGCCGCAGCGCTGCGCGCTTTGCTGGCTGCTCAAGATGATAGACCGTTCCTTCAATATCTGCCTCGCTGACCCTGGTGTGCGCGAGCAGATAGTCGGCCTCCAGCCACCAGAAGCGCTCCCCGCTATCGATATAGCCAGGAATCAGAAAGATGGTGATTGGTACCTGGAGTTCGGTCGCGGCTCTCAGGCCGTGGGTGTAGTTATCTCTATAGCCATCGTCCAGCGTGACTACCAGGGGAGCACGCCAATCTGCGCGCTGCGCTTTCTTTTGCGCGGGTGAAGCATAGAGTTCATCGAGGGCATCATCGAGATGCATCACGCGGTAATGACGCCGCAGATAGCGCAGATGATCCCGCAACTCGCCTCCCTCGGCGGCCTGGTGGTAATTGAGAATGGTCAGATAGGGACCCTGACGCCGTTTTCTCCAGTATGCCAGGCGAATGATGCCAGTATAGTAGAAGAACGCCGCCAACCATATAAGTATACGCTTTTCCACAACATGCTCTCCTTGACCATACCAGCCCTGACCCTGGCCTCCCACCGATGAGCGCGTCACGCGTCGAGACCAGGGAATAACTGGTTGGCATACTTTATAAAATGCACATAGGTTTATTTCTTTTTCTGAAAGGGTTTCGCGATATTTCTGCCCATCCACCTGAGAAGCAATTTACCGAAGGCCACGCTGGCAGTCCAGGCAGGCTTCGGATCGCGCCAGTCAAAGTAGTCGTATCCCATCGGGACGAAAAACGAGGCGCAGAAGGCGAGGATTGCCCGCGCGGGAGAAGGAACGCCGGGCCGACCGCGTTCCTGAATGGCCGCCGCTGTCGTGGCAATATCGCCGCCCAGATAGCGCATCCAGCCGCCGATGTGATAGGTTTTGACCTCGCTGATGGGTTCTCCGCTGGCCCATTGATAGATGAGATAAGGAAAATCAACTCCCGAGCGCACAGCCAGCTCAATTGAGGCGGAGAGGCGCGGATTGATCTCCATCAGGTAGGGGACGCCATCGCTATCGCGGCGATATTCCACCTCTGAATAGCCCTCCAGACCAATTTCGCGGATCAGGCGTTCGGATGGCTCGCCAATATCCGCTGGAATGGCGATACTCTGGCGCAGCACAGAAGAACCTCCCAGGGGGGGATCTGTGCGTTTGGCCCATTGCGCAAAGCGTCCATAGATCTGGCCATTGGCGTACAGGAGATGAACGCCTTCGCGTCTGCCGGTCAGAAAACGCTGGAAAAGCACAGAGCCACCCAGCGCGGTCAACTCCTCAACCGCGCGTCTGGCCTCATCAGGCGTGGTCGCCAGTCGAGCCAGGATGCGCGCACGTTCGTCAGTGCTCTCTACCCAGGACTCAACCGGTTTGATGACCGCTGGCAGGCCAATTTCGCGGATAGCTGCCGCAACATCCTGGACCGTAGAAATGGAAACTCCACGGGGAATGGCCAGCCCCAGGCGCTGAGCGATTTCCAGCGTCTGATCTTTATTGACCGCAATGCCCATAGCCGGTTCTCTGGCCAGGGCAATCCGCACACGCTGCTCCAGGCGCTCGCGATATTGACGTAGCAGCGCAACTGTGCCGTCAGATGATGTAATCAGCACGCGCGCGCCAGTGGCGTCCAGCACTTGCTCCAGGTATTCCAGGTATTGCTCGGTTCCTTCCTCCGCCGGGCAGATAATGTGCTGCTGGCACCAGCGCGATGAGAAAGCCGGCACCTGCTGAGCGATCTCAAGCGCAGTAACCCGCAGACCTTTCTGACCGAGCGAGCGAACCGTCACCAGAGACTGGCGCAGGCCCGCATCCAGCACCAGTACATCGCATGCTTGTAGCTTTAACGCCACCGGCGAGGCTGGTCTGAGTATTTTAATATCTTCTATTCGATCCACTACATTTTCTCCATAGATACAGAAAACAGGATATCAAGCTGTTGTTGTGCATTCTTTTGTTGTGCCCCTGGTGACAACATGCAGGGTTAAATCTACATGGCGATAGACCTTCTCTGGCTGGTCCAGGCGGTAGACCTGAACCAGAACAACCAGCGACGTGTTGGTTCCCACAGCGAGGGAAACCCGTTGCAGCCATTGTTCATTGGTGGAAAGGGTGATTGAGTCCCAGGAGGCCGTGCGGGCCTTGTTCGTCGTCATCACCACGCGATAGTTCAGCGGACCCGTTTCAAAGCTGCGCACGCCGATATCTACCGCGCAGCCATTTCCGGTTTGGGCTGGCAGAAGCCAGACATTGGTAAAGCCAGGATGGCTCTGCTGCGATGCGCCGATGACGGAATAGAGCAAGGAGAGCACAATGACCAGCGCGGCCATGCCAAAAAGGAGCGTGGCCGAGAACGAAAAGCGAGGACGTTGCACCTGTCCAATATGAACAGCCGGCTGAAGGATGGTCTGATCTGGTCCGACAACGCGTTCATGGCGACGCAGAAACGCCACCAGCGCGAAGAGCATACTGAACAGGCCCAGCCAGATGGCCCAGGGGAGAACGCTCAAGCCCTGTGGCAGGAGATTGAGCAGAAATCCGCTCACGATAGTAATCGCCAGACTCAGAGCCAGGGCAAAGACCAGGCGTTGAACTGTCTCAAGCGCGCGCCGAGGGAAAAGCGTCTCAGTCAGGACGTAACCAGGCAGGATGAAAACCTGTGGTAAGGCCAGAATGATATTCACGAATGACAACGCGGTGAAGTCAAAGAGCTGGGACAACAATGCCCAGATCACATTCACCATAGCGATCCCCAGAACGAGGAGGAGATCAAGGTTTTTGCGGCGCATTGATAAGCTCTCCTGTGTCGTAGACAACGATATTGCCGCTGTCGAACAGACGATTCATCTGTGGTACCGTGTCGAATTTTGTCAGCTCTGGAGGAGTCAGAAGCTCTGCTGGCTCACCCTGCTCAAAGTAAAATCCAATCATAGGAGGCGAGGTGGTCAGGCGCATATCTACAAAGAGAAAATGGACCTTGCCGGCTTGCAATTTATCTATGAGATAGGGGCTCATTGTCTGTTCAAAAAAGACATCGGCCAGATCTACATTATCTCCAATGCTGGTAACGACATATTGACCTCCATAGACGCTTTCCATGAGCTGATTTGCCCGATCTGTAAACACGCGATTATCAGGACCAAGGTAGGTATAGCTCCAGAGTGCGGCCTGAATACCTTCCGGGTCAATGGAGCGCCCATCGGCTGATACCTGATAGGGACCGGGCAAGAAGGTTGGAGGTGTGCCCTCACCGAGAATGATGCCGCCCATAAATACGACCAGTACGATAGCGCTGATCATGGCCGGCTGCTTCCAGTTGAGCAGCCTGACCGGCCAGAACTGGACAATGGAGACCGCCGCCAGAAAACTGATGCCAATGAAAATGAACGGGGACGAGCGGTCTGAAATTTCGGCTCCGCTGGATGTCAGGCGCAGTACCTGCAGGATTGGATAAAAGATGACGATGGCTGCGAAGACCCAGAGCAGGGTGATACGACGATAACGCCGCCAGAAGCAGAGCAGGAAGAAGGGCGTTGAGAGCGTAATCAACCCCACCGAGCCAAGGGAGATCAGACGCTCCCAGAGAGGGGTAGGGGTGCCGGTGCTGTCAAAGAGCTGGCGCGAATCAGCGCCGTCGCTGCCCAGCGTTTTGGCGATCTGTCCGCCCAGATCCGCGAAGAAAGAGGTAAAGTAGCTAATCACCGTATTGCCAATGATAAGTACGGTGATTACGGTCAGGGCCAATCCGAAAAAGATGGTAAAAATGACAATCGATTTGCGCAGCGGGAGTGGACGCATGAAGAGATAGATGGCGGCCCAGAACAGGAACATGCCCTCAAACAGAAAGTTGGTCACATGATGGGTCAGGTCCAGCGCGGTCAGCACAAACCAGGCCGTCAGGAGAACCCAGCGCCGGCTGCTATTCAGCATTTCGTAGCGCGTCATGGCGAACATCACAAAGGTTGCCAGGGGCAGAGCCAGAGTCTCATAGGCGAACTGGGTATCGAAAAACAGAAAATGCGGATTGGTCATGTAGATCATGGCCGCGATAGAGGCGAGCCGGGCCGAGCGGCTTAAAAGTTCGCTCAAAATGAAGATGCAGAGGACCATTAGCAGGGTTGCCATCCCGGCCACGGTATAGCCTGCCTGGACGGTGCTCAGGCCGCTCAGGCTGCTGAGCGCGCTGGCGACGATTTCCAGACCTGGATAGTACGGGCTGACCGGGAGCAGCGGATTTTTGGTAAAAAGATGCTTTGTACTCACGATGTCGTTGATGGTGACCAGATGTAATGTCTCGTCGTAGCCAGCAAAGTGAAAAGGGCTCAAGGTCACCTTGGTGAGAAAGAGGCAGGCCGTGACCACGCACAGCAGGCCAATACGCTCCACGCGCGAAGCCTGGGGCAGAATAACGCGAACCAGGGCGGGCAGAAAGGTCAGTCCGAGACCCAGCCAGTAGTAAAGTTCCGCGCTTGATTCATTGGCGCGAGCGGCGTTATAAGCTGTGCTCACGGTGAACAGGCCCAGGGCGCAGGTGACGGTCAGGGCAGGTAGCCAGCCCAGCAAACTCATCTGCGCTAGAACGTGCTTTGGCTTTTCCGGTTCGGGGTCCAGCGCGCGGGTAAAGACGGGCGAGATCCAGCGCCAGACAAATTTGCGCACCCTGCCCGCCAGGGTTGGTGGATGCGCGGGAGCCTTTGTGCCGGACGGCAGGGTACGCAGCGAGGTCTGCGTTTGCCCGCTCTTGACGGGCTGGCTCGTCTGGGTGTTGCTTCTATAAACCACGGGTGGATTGCCGGCGCGACTCTCCGGGCGCGTATATGGGGAGGCCTGGTTCCCCTGCGGTGGTCTGCTTATCGCTGTGACGGGCAGGGTTTTCTGCACATCTATCCCGTCGCGCTTATCTTGCTCGTCAAAGGGGAGACGCGGCGTCACGGGTGGCGTTTTTCCCATCGCGGGCATGACGCGTGTGTTCAGCGCCTCAATATCTGGCACGCCGCCAGAGGAGGGCGGTTTGGGCAGCGGCGTCTTTGGCATCGCTATCGTATGCATTTCCTCGATAGCGGTTTTCTTCTCCACTTTTGGCGCTGGCGGTTCCGTCTGCCGATTCGTCTCCGGTCTTTTGGGAATCTGCCGTTCGGGCATGGCCGATGGCGCCGGGTTTTCTTGCTTCTCAGGCACCTCCGGTTTCTTTTGTTCTTCGCCAACCAATGCGGAAGGCCGGAGCGGCGTCTTCCGCAGGGGCGACGGGAGAGCCCTGGCTCTTTCTGCCTGATGGCTCTCTGTTTCAGGAAGCCGAGGAGTTTTCGGCGGAGGAGGCGGGAAGGCTCCGACTATTTTCTCCCGGTCAGCCCCTGTTTCGGGAGGCAGGGGAGTCTTAGGCGGAGGAGGCGGGAAAGCTCCGGCTTTTTTCTCCTGATGGCTCTCTGTTTCAGGGAGCGTAGGAGTCTTAGGAGGAGGAGGCGGGAAGGCTCCGACTTTTTTCTCCTGATGGCTCTCTGTTTCGGGCAGCAGGGGAGTTTTCGGCGGAGGAGGCGGGAAGGCTCCGGCTTTTTTCTCCTGGTCGGCCCCTGTTGCGGGTAGCGTAGGAGTCTTAGGAGGTGGCGGCGGGAAAGCTCCGGCTTTTTTCTCCTGATGGCTCTCTGTTTCAGGAAGCGTAGGAGTTTTCGGCGGAGGAGGCGGGAAGGCTCCGACTTTTTTCTCCCGGTCGGCCCCTGTTGCGGGCAGCAGAGGAGTTTTTGACGGAGGAGGTGGGAAGGCTCCGGCTCTTCTCCTCTGGTTGGCCTTCGTTTCAGGCGGCGGCGGCGTCTTCATCGGAGGTGGAAGAAGGATCGTTTGTTGTCGCTCAAGCGGCCCGGCTGCTTCGGGCAGCGGCGTATCCGGTGTCTCTGGCGGCGTAGCAGCCTGATTGTTTTCCTGCTCGTCGGTCGCGACAGGCGTTTCCCTGGCTTCCGGCGACTGGTCAGCCTGGGTCTTTGCTTTGGCGAGCGCGTAGCCACAATTTGCGCAAAAGATGGCCTTGTCAGGCAGCGGGATGCCACATTCCGGGCAAGGTTGCATGATTTACTCCTCCTTTCCAGGAGAGCGCCGCTGATATGTTCTGATCGCCGTTCCTGGAAATGCTTTCTGGCTATGGCCATTCAGCCGTTGTGGCTGCAAACGTTTCTTCATGATATTTACCGTTTTTCCTCCTGCCATCCGGGAACGCAAAAAGAATACGGTATTCCTTTCTCTACTTCTTCGCTGTTTTGTAGCTGGCGCCGTCAGGACAGAGTACGAGTCTTTTTTATGTCATGGTATGCCCGCACATACATCTCTGCCAGTTCTTATCAGCAACATAGTACATCATCTATCTGTCTCTGAAAATAGTGCCAGGAAAAATTTCTGCTTTTGGCCTGTTTTTCGGATGAAGAAGAGGGCGCTGAAGTTAGCTCCGGCAGCTTTTAACTCGCGGCTAACTCCTGGCTGGCGGACCGCAAGACCTCCTGGTAAACCTGTTCAATGCGTGGTACGACGGTACTGGCCTGGAA
>DASZXF010000673.1:0-8066 GCA_035546055.1 Ktedonobacteraceae bacterium | reverse complement strand
GGTGTAGAGACGCGTGCGCTCGGCGGCGGTGAGGTCGTGCGGAATGGAGTCCAGGCTATCGGGCACGCCATTATACCCCGGCAGACCGTTATTGCCTGAGCCAATCGAGTCGAACTGGATTTCGATGCCCAGCCCTTTCAGAGTTTGTTGGGGCAGATCGAGGCGCAGCGTATAGCTACCCGTCTGGGGCTGCGCGCTGGCCGGGACAAACTCGACGGCATCGGCCACCACATACGTGCCGTTGGCTTTATCGCTGAGTTGTACCGAGCCGGAGGTGCCGCTGTTGAAGGCAAAGGTGCCCAGCAGAGTCCATTGTCCACCGGGGGCTGTGCTTTCATTGACCAGAATGGTCTGCGAACCGCCATTGTAGTTGACGGTAAAGGGCGCGTTGCTGGCCCGATCTCCTGCGCCAGCGGGCAGCCAGTAATAGACCGCGTAGTTGCCGGCGACGGCGATGGTCGGCGTCCAGGTCACGGTATTCGCCCCGCTACCCCCGGAGGCGTGGTAGAGATAATTGCTCCCATAGTAACCGGCCTGGTAGGTCGAGGCGGTCCAGGTGCCCACGGTGGTCGCGCTGGTGTTGTCCACAGTGGTAGGAATGAATTCGATGGCGTCGGCGATGACGTAGGAGCCGCTGGCCTGATCGCTGAGCTGTACCGAACCGGAGGTGCCGCTGTTGAAGGCAAAGGTGCCCAGCAGCTTCCACTGCCCCCCGGGGGCGGCAGTCTCATCGACCAGTACGGTTTGCGAGCCGCCGTTGTAGGTCACGGTAAAAGGCGCGTCGCTGGCCCGATCACCCGCGCCGTTGGGCAGCCAGTAATAGACCGCGTAATTGCCGGCGGCGGGCAGATTCGGCGTCCAGGTCACGGTATTCGTACCTGTGCCGCCGGAGGCGCGATAGAGATAATTGGCGCCGTAATAGTTGGCCTGGTAGGTTGAGCCTGTCCAGATCCCCGTCAGCGTGGCGCTGCTGTTATCGACAATGATAGCCGTAGCCGCCGCGACGGAGGACGGATGCAGTGTCGCCGCCAGGCCTGCCGCGATGATGAGCGCGATCAGGCTCAGCAAAAGATAACGGCGCGCGGACGGCAGCAGGCGGCGTGATGAGCTTTCAGTCATTGAAACACTCCCTTCCCTGGTGGAGAAAAAATAATCCTGAGATCAGGTATACCCGACCCGTGAAACAAAAATCAAGGGATTTATTGCAATTTCGTTGCAATATAACAGGTTGTTCCGCGTTTGTTTCTGAAATATGCTATACTGTTGAGTAAGCAAAAAGCTGAGAGATAAAGGAGGTCTGGCTTGACAATTACGGTGCGGGATATCGCTGAACGCGCCTGTGTTTCGACTTCGACGGTTTCACGGGTGTTGAATAACTATCCCTTTGTTTCAGAGAGCACGCGCGAGGTGGTTTTGCGGGCCGCGCGCGAGCTTGATTATCACCTGGATAACTTACGCAAGCCGACACAGGCGACGAAAACGCTGACGATTGTGCTGATTACCAAACAGGCCGATGCGCTACAAACGGCGGAGGGGGCGCGCAATAATACTGACTATGAGTTGATCCAGGGCGCGATGGGTGTGCTTTCCCAGCAGGGCTGCGCGACCCATATTTATCATACCGACATGGAGCCTGAGAAGGCTTTGAAATACTGCCAGAGTCTGCACGCGGACGGGGTGATGCTGCTCGGCGGTCTGTATACCAGGGAGTATGTGCGCGGACTCCAGGAGGGCGGTCTGCGCCTGGTGATGGCGGGTTCACATGCTCTGCCTCTGCACATTAACTGCGTGCTGGCGGATATTCCTCATGCTATGGAGGCGATTCTGGCCCACCTGGTGCAGTTGGGACGGCGCACCATCGGCCTGGTCAATGGTCCCGGCACCACGCGCACCAGCGAGGAAAAATACAAGGGGCTGCGCCTCGGCCTGACCCTGCACGATCTCCCTTTCAGTCCGCAACAGGTGCTCTCCGGCGATTTTACCTCCGCCGCTGGCTACGCGCTGACCACGCAGATGTGTACCCGGGTGCCGGCGCTCGATGCCTTGATTTATGGCGATGACCAGATGGCCATGGGCGGACTGCGAGCGCTGCGCGAGCTGGGCAAACAGGTGCCGGGCGATATCGCGGTGATTGGCTTCCATGATTATGAGATCGCCCGCTTCACCGATCCCCCGCTGACCTCGGTGCGTTTCGATATCCCTGCCATGGGCGCCAGCGCGGCCCACCGCCTGCTCTCCCTGGTACAACAACCCGTGCTGCTCGATCCCTGGATGGTGCTCATGCCCACCGAGCTGATTCTCCGTGGCTCCTCCCTGGCCGGCGAACAGGCTGAACGCGTCTTTCACATTTCAGAAACAAGTTGAAAAGTTGCAACAAAATTGCAACAAAGACCTTGATTTGTTGCAAGCTGATCCGGTATGCTAATACCACCAGATGAGAAACGCTTCTCTGGGATTTGATGGCTTACCAGTACCATCGAAGGAGAATATGTCAATGACTGACTACGACCGGGTATTTTTTTCTCGTTCACGCCGGCGCTTCCTGCGGCAAGGGGCCGCTGTTGGCCTGGCGGCTTCGCTCGGCCCCCTGCTGGCGGCCTGCGGCTCGGATGGCGGCAGCGGCGGCAGCTCAGGTCCGGTGACATTACAGGTCTGGGGCGGTGTGCCGGCTGAGAATGGTCCGGCTGACCTGATTGCCGCCTTCCAGAAGGCCAATCCTCGCATTACGGTCCGCTACACGCGTTATGTCAATGACGATACGGGGAATACCAAGCTGGATACGTCGTTGCAAAGCGGCATCCCCATCGACGTTTATTTTTCGTACACCATTCCCCATATCAATCCGCGCATCAGCGCGGGGCTGGCGGAGGATCTGACGCCCTATATCAATGCCGATAGTACGCTCAAGGCATGGGTGCAGGGTACGCAGGGTATCTTTCATGTCGATAACAAGTATTTTAGCCTGCCCACGGCCCGCTCGCCATTCTATGTGCTGGCGAATAAAAAGGCGCTGGACGCGGCTGGCGTGACGCTGCCGCAAAAATGGACTATCGACGATTTCCACGCCCTGGCCCGGCAATTGAGCAAGGGCGCGACCCTGGGAGCGTTCGCGCCTCCCACGGTACTGCCCTACGCCCCGCCGAGCCTGGCGACGATGACGCTGGGAGCAGATGCGTACTACAAGAACAATGGCAGCGAGTCGAATTTCGACCATCCGATCTTTCGCCAGAATCTGGAACTGCATCGCGGCATGATTACCGAGAAGAGTTCGTTCCCCTGGACGGATGTGCTCTCGCAGAATCTGCGCGCGTACACTCAGCGTCCCTTCCTGACCGGGCAAAACCTGCTCTGGATCACCCAGGCCTTCTCGCTGCGCTATATCAACGACCTGCAAACCTACCCTCATGACTTTATGACAACCTTCGCGCCCATGCCCGCGCCGGGTGGGGCGAGCACGTATTACAACGGCGGAGGTCTGGATAATTTTATCATGATGAACGCCAGATCCCAGGTCAAGGACGAGGCCTGGCAGTTCATCCGTTTCTGGCTGGGCGAGGGAGCAAAGTATATGCTCAAGGGCGGCAAAATTCCGGCCCTGCCCGGCACTGATACGGATACGATTGTCAGTGGCATTCTGGGGGCGCAGAAGGATCAGTTGTACGATGTGGCGTCCTTCAAGAATGTGCTGACGGACGCGGGGGCGCCGCTCTCTATCGATACGCAGACGCGCGGTCTGACCAAAATCGCTTCGATTGTGCAGGGCCAGTCGGAACTGTACCTGACGGGCCAGTTGAGCCTCGATCAGTGGGTTTCGACGGTCAAGCAGCAGGCTGACGCGGCGATCAAGAGCGCGGGGGCATAAGATGCGGAATGCGCTTCTCTCGCCACCTGTCACAGTCCCGCCAGAAGTGAGGCCGGCGCGGCGGACGCGCTCCTCGTCGTCCTGGATCGGGTATGTGTTTATCGCGCCAAATCTGCTCGGCTTCATCGCCTTTACCCTGCTGCCGATGCTGTTCGCGCTGGTTATCGCTTTTACCCGCTGGAATGTGGTTTCGGGCCTGAGAGGCATCCAGTGGATAGGCATACAGAACTTCGTGGATCTCTTGCACGATACGGCTTTCTGGCAAAGTGCCTGGCTGACACTGGTGTACGCTGGCGTTGGCGTGCCCCTGGCGGTGGGCCTGGGTCTGCTGCTCGCGCTGGGACTGAATGGACCGCTGCTGGGTCGCACGCTGCTGCGCCTGATCTTTTTTGTGCCTTTTATTGTCAATCCGGTCGCTATCGCCAGTACCTGGATCTTGCTTTACGATCCTTCCTATGGACCGCTCAACCAGGCCTTGCTGCACCTGGGCCTGGCGCACCCGCCGCTCTGGCTGGCCTCCAGTCAGTGGGCCATCTGGGGGCTGATTATCCTGACGGTCTGGGGCAACGCTGGCTATACGGCGACCATCTACCTGGCGGCCTTGCAGGATATTTCGCCCAATCTCTACGAGGCGGCCAGGATTGATGGCGCGGGCGCCTGGAGACGCCTGCGGGCGATTACCTGGCCGGCTCTGGGACCAACTACCTTCTTTTTGCTGGTCACGGTCTTTATCAGTACGTCGCAGGCCTTTGGTCTGATTAACCTGATGACGCAGGGCGGTCCGGGCACCGCGACGACGACGCTTTCTTACTACATCTATCTGAATGGTTTTCAGTTCTACCGCTTCGGCTACGCGGCGGCGCTGGCCTGGATTATGTTCCTGGGCGTCTTCGCGCTGACCCTGCTGCTCTGGTGGCTCCAGCGGCGCGGCGGTGCGGAGGAGGTTGCATGAATACGCGTTACGACAGGCGCCAGGCGTTGCGTCCGCGCTGGCTGGCCCTCAGCCTGCTTTTCTGGCTGCTGGCTCTGCTGTTCCTGGTGCCTTTTGCCTGGATGATTCTTTCGTCGCTGAAACGTGAGATCGATGTCTTTCGCCCGCCCTTCCGCGTCTGGCCGGACCCGCTGACGTGGCTGAATTACGCGACGGTGTGGGCGGGTGCGCATCCGTTGCCGCGCTTCTTCGGCAATTCGCTGCTGGTGGCGCTGGCGCGGGTGGCGGGCGAACTGCTCACGGCGTCCCTGGCGGCGTATGCCTTCGCGCGCCTGCGCTTTCGGGGCCGCGATGCGCTCTTTCTGCTCTACCTGAGCACGCTGATTATGCCGTTTCAAATGCTGCTGATCCCGCGCTTTATTCTCTTCCAGCAGCTCGGCCTGACTGACACGCTCTGGGCCTTGATCCTGCCGGGCATCTTTACGGCGGTCGGCACCTTTCTGCTGCGCCAGTTCTTTGTGAGCATTCCGCAGGAGATCAGCGATGCCGCGCGCATTGATGGAGCCAATCATTTTCAGATCTACTGGCGGGTCATTCTGCCGCTGGCCCGCCCGGCCCTGGCGGCCCTGGCCATCCTGGCCTTTGTCTGGAGTTGGAACGACTATGAGACGCCGCTGGTGATGCTCTCCAGCGAGGCCCATTTTACCATTCCGCTGGGTCTGACCAGCTTTGTGGACGAAAATGGCGGCTTCAGTGCCTCGCTGATTATGGCCGGCGCGGTTTCGTCCATCCTGCCAGTCGTCGCCGTCTTTCTGATAATGCAGCGCCAGTTTGTGCAGGCGCTCACCCATAGCGGACTGAAAGGCTAACCACTACCTTCTGACATTTTCTATTGAAAGGGAATCCTGTGAATCTCAATTCAACTGTACCCGCGCATCTCAATATCGGTGGCGTTATTCCTGGACTGGCGGTCAAGGCTGACGCGGCTCCGTTCCGCAGCGAGTCGGGCATCGGCGCGATGATGGCCTGGGCGGATCGCCTCTGGTTCGTGACCTATGTCTCGCATACCAGCAAAACTGGCACCGGTACGGGTCTGTACGAGGTCGATGAGCACCTGAATATGCGCAAACGCCCGGAGAGTGTGACCGGCACTTATGCCAACCGCCTGATGCATCCACAGTCCAATCAGGTTATCGTGGGACCGCATATTATCGATGTTCACGGCCATGTGCGCACGTTTACCGCGCTGATCGAGCACCGCATTGCCGCGACCATGGAACACCTTTTTGATCCAGAGCACAAGGTCTATTTTCTCACTATGGAGGGACTGTTCCTGGAAGCGGACGTGAAGACGCTGGAGTGTCGCGAACTCTACGACCTGGTCAAAGAACTGGATGTGCCCGCCGATGCCCAGCCGCATTTCAAGTCCGGCCACACGGGCCAGGGTCGCGTGGTGGTGACGAACAATACCTACGATGAACGCGACGAACTGGGTACGCAGGCAGCCGGCAGACTGGCCGAGTGGGATGGCGAGCGCTGGACGATTATCGAGCGCACTGGCTTTAACGAGGTGACGGGACGCAAGAACTTTGGCGCGGTGATCTTTGCCACGGGCTGGGATCGGCGCTCGGCCATTCTGCGCGTACTCGTCAATGGCTCCTGGCGGCGCTACCGTCTGCCCAAGGCCAGCCATGCCTTTGACCATTTCTGGCAGACCGAGTGGCCACGCATCCGCGAGGTTGAGCATGAGCGCTTCCTGATGGACTGCCACGGCATGTTCTATGAAATGTCGCCGGCGGCCTACGGCGGCCAGGTCTGGGGCATTCGACCCATTTCGACCCATCTGCGCGTGGTGCCCGACTTCTGCGCCTTCCGGGGCTTCCTGGTCCTGGGCGGCAACCAGGTCACGCCGACCGAGGACAGCAATCTGCTGGCGGGTGAGCCACAGGCCGGCCTGTGGGTGGGCAAAACCGATGATCTCTGGCAATTTGGCAAGCCCAAAGGCTGGGGCGGTCCCTGGTGGGAAGAGACGGTGCGCGCCCACGAGCCATCGGATCCCTATCTGATGACTGGCTTCGATCAGAAAGTCCTCCACCTCTATCACGAGGCCCGGCAGGATGTGGCCTGCAAAATTGAGGTCGATATTCTCGGCAATGGCGCCTGGAAAACCTATGCTACCCTGAGCGTGCCCGCCGGCCAGTATGTTCACCACGAGTTCCCCGCTGGCTTCAGCGCCCACTGGGTCCGCCTGACCATCGACCAGGACTGCCAGGCTACCGCACACTTTATCTATCTCTAAGCTGGTCGAACAGTGGAGCGGTCAACGCCCTCTGGTTGTACTCCGCCAGGGCGCTGACCGCTCCGCCTGGTGTGCCGATCTGAAAAAAACGGCAGAGAATCATTCCTGCTCGGCGGGCTGAGCGGAGAGGATGGGTTCCAGATAGCTGGGTTCGCGGTCTGCCGCGCTGGCCTCGATGACTGAGAAGCGGTACGATTCCAGGGACCAGTCCAGATTCCCGCGAACCCAGGCACGCATACAGGTGAGGTATGTTGCCAGTTCCGCCTGGTGGCCGGGAAGCGTCTGTGGAACCAGCAGGGCCAGATGCTCCAGCAGTTTGATTTCGCCGGTGATCATGGCATTGGCCCGCTCAACGCCCTCCTGCAAGCTGACGCTGTGCGCCCGCGCCAGCACCAGGACCAGATTGCTGTAATCGCCGTGCGCCAGTTCTTTCTCCACGGAGACGATATCGTTCTGCCAGCAGACGACGTTGTTGGTGAGCAAGAGCAAGGCCTGAACCAGCGTGCTCTCGTATATCTCCGGCGGCAGATCTACGTGTTCAGCCAGGTCGATATAGTCAAGCGCTAATTTCATGGCCCCGGCGTCCTGGCGTTTTTTGAGGTAGAGAGCGATGGCGGGCGTCTCCCCGCGCTCACGCAAGCCGGTTTCCCAGATATAGGCGTCCAGGTAGGCGCTCAAATGCCCGGCGAAGCGCTGGCGCCACTGCGGGGTGGTCAATGGCATGGCCCGCGCCCAGAGATCGCGCAAGGCCTCGGCGACCGGACCCTCCAGCGGCTGAAGGTCCGGGCCGCGTGCGATGCCCAGGACGGTGAGCAGGCGATCCACCACCACCCGCATACGCGCGGGCTGGCGACCATAGCTGCTGTCATCAAACTGATCATCGAGCAGAAAGAGCCAGGTGAAGAAATCGTTGGTCAGCGCCAGTTCCTCAAAACTGGTGCGCGCGTGTACTCTGGCCGCCAGCCAGGCAAAGC
>DASZXF010000672.1:0-15378 GCA_035546055.1 Ktedonobacteraceae bacterium | reverse complement strand
CCTCACCTGGCCGTGACCGGACAGGATCGGGCCGAGGCGGCGCGCGTCTGGCCAGACAGCACGCATGGACTGGCTATCCTGCATCCCGGCGCGCGCGATCCCGGACGCCGCTGGCCGTCCGAGAAGTTCGCCCTGGTGGGCGATGCGCTGGTCCGCAGCGGTCTGCGCGTCGTCCTGACCGGCATGAACGAGGAGCAGGAGACAACGGCGCGGGTCGCGGAGGCCATGCGAGAGCCATGCGCCAATCTGTGCGGACGGTTCTCACTCGGCGGACTGACCGCGCTGCTGGCGGCCAGCCGCGTAGTGGTGGCCAACGACACCGGACCGCTGCACCTCGCGCACGCGGTCGGCGCCCGCACAGTGGGCCTCTACTGGTGCTTTAATCTGCTGACGGCGGCTCCGCTTTCGCGTCAGCGCCACGCGCCGCTGGTCTCCTGGCAACTGCACTGTCCTGTTTGCGGCTGCGACCGCTCCCATGCCCACTGCGAGCACAGCGCGTCCTTCATCAGCGCGATCCCAGCCGAGGAAGTAATCGCGGCGGCGCAGGGTTTACTGAGGGCATAGCGGCAGAGAGGACAGCCGACGGGGCCAGGCAATATACGACGAAAGGGGCACAGGATGAACGCAGAACAGCAGCTTGCAGAGAAAATCTCCATTGTCATCATCGCCAGAAACCGGGCGCAATCGCTGGCCACGAGTCTGCAAAAGCTACAGGAACTACACGCGGGTGTGCCAATCATCGTGGTAGACAATCATTCGGACGACGACACCGCCCGCGTGGTCAGCGAGCGCTATCCCACCACCCGCCTGGTCCAGCTCGCGGAAAATTATGGATCAGCCGGGCGCAATATCGGCGTCCATTGCGCGCTCACCCCCTATGTCGCCTTTGCCGATGACGATTCGTGGTGGGCCGGTGACGCGCTGAGAAGATCGGTAGCCTGCTTTGAACGCTACCCCGACCTGGGACTGATTCAGGGAAAAATCCTCCTGTACGGAGAACGCCTGGAGCCAGCCTGTCAGCTCATGGGAGAAAGCCCCATCACCACGCCGCGCGATTTTCCGGGCAAATGCATCCTGGGCTTTGTAGCCTGTGGCGCCATCATCAGAAAAGAGGCCTTCCTGGCGGCTGGCGGCTTTCATCGCCAGTTCGGCGTAGGAGGAGAAGAAGAGTTAATCGCGCTGGACATGGCCGAACAGGGATGGAAACTGGCCTACATACAGGACATCCTGGCTCTGCATTATCCCTCGCCCCTGCGCGACAAAACGCGGCGGCGACAGCTCGCGGTTCGCAATCACCTCTGGTCGGTCTGGCTGCGGCGTTCGCGCGCCAGCCTCCTCAGCGAGACAACGCCCCTGCTCACCAGAGCCGTCACCGATGGCACAGTGCGCCAGGGAGTCCTCGCAGCCCTGAGAGGTCTGCCCTGGATCATCAAAGAGCGCAAACCCCTGAGCGCCGCCCTGGAACATGAAGTAGAAAAGCTCTCCCGCTTCCAGGCATGAGCCAGTCCGCCTCCAGCGAAGTCGTTCCCACGTGTAGAGAGGGGAATGGTTTGGTACATAAGCTTGATAGCAGAAAGGTTGTCTTTCATGGAAAAGCGCATACAGGGTCTTCTGTTAGATGTAGATGGCACACTGGTGAATAGCAATGACGCCCAGGCGCAGGCCTGGGTACAGGCCATGGACGAGCATGGCTATCATGTCAGCTTTGAGCAGGTGCGTCCCCTGATCGGCATGGGCGGTGATAAAGTGCTGCCGGAAACGATTGGCCTGGCCAAACAGAGCGAGCAGGGTCAGCGGATCGGCCAGCGCCACAAAGCGCTCTTTATGCAGCACTATCTGCCCCATCTATCCGCCTTCCCGCAGTCCTGGGAACTGCTGCAATTTCTGCGCCAGCAGGGCTTCGTGCTGGTGGCCGCCAGTTCAGCCGAGCCTGACGAGCTGGAGGAACTGCTCAAGCGCATTCACCCCCAGGCGCCCGCGCTCTTTACCCGCCAAACGTCCGCCGAGGACGCCGGCAGTTCCAAGCCCAATCCCGATGTCATCCAGGCCGCGCTCCAGCAAATAGACATGCGGCCCGAGCAGACCATGATGATCGGGGATACCGCCTACGACATCGAGGCCGCGAGCAGGGCCGGCGTCCAGACCATCGCCTTCCGCTGCGGAGGCTGGAGCGACCAGGATTTACAGGGCGCCGTCGCCATCTACGACGGTCCAGCGGACCTGCTCGCGCACTACCCATCATCGCCTCTGGCCCAACACCAGGCCACCGCGCGGCGCTAAGTTCCATAAGACCATCAAGGCACAGACCGGCAAGGATGAGGGCAAAAGCGCCAGAGAAGCAGGACAGAGGCCGCAAACAAGAAAGGGATCGTGCCGCTCGTTGCTGGCACAATCCCCTTCTTGTTTTTTTGACAACGATTTTTTTACGAAAGTGCGACAGGATTCAACAGGTGATCCAGCGTCTTGCGGCGCACGCGATACGACTGGCGCTGCCCAACGTGTGGCAACGTCACAGCTTCCAAAACGCCGTTTTTAATCCAGCGACGTACTGTCGTGTCATCTACGCGCAGTTGCTTGGCAACTTCGCTGACTGTCAACAAATCGTGATCATCGTAACCAACCATAAAAAACCTCCTGATGTTGCTTTTTCGCAACGTGTCACATGCAACCAGTTGAGAGATGGTCCCCCCAACTCACAACTGTTACAAGCGGTGACTTATACGCATGTATAATACGAATTATAGCATTCAAATTAGTTGAATTCAATAGCGAGGTTCCACATAGCTTTCTAAGCTATCATGGACAAGATAACTAAATGTAAGTCAAACAGCGTATCCCGCTTTCATGGGATCGATACCCTTTTCTCGCCTATTTGTCCACAATCCCCCTGATTACACATCAGATGGAAAGCCACCCCACACTGGCACTGCAAAAGTGCATATAGATAGCAGCACAAATGACCTTTTTCTCTTTTTATATACGAAGAAGGGATACATCTGGTCAACAAAAATTCTGAATCAAAAGCGAAAGTATCATTACTCTGGTAAAACGAACGATGATTCCCCTTTTGGGGCAAGGGGGAGAATGAGTGCAGGTTGTACTGCTTCTCTGGAAGCTGTCAGGAAAAGCAGAAAAAAAGCATCTGGCCTGACAGAGGAGATCGACTCTGTTTTTTGGCCAGATGCTCTTTTTCTGAAAAAAGCGGAGATCAGATCAGGACTTCAAGGCTGGCTGTTCAGCCGTATTCTGAGAATCGCCCTCGCCGTCGCCGTAGAGGAAGCAGTGGGTCCAGTGGCCATTCCCCAGGTCGGTGCGCTTGGGGAAACGCTGGCGGCAGACATCCATGGCGTGAGGACAGCGCGGGTGGAAACGGCAGCCTGTGGGCGGATTAATCAGGCTGGGGATTTCTCCGCGTGCGCCGATCTCTTTCATACCAGCCGAGCCAGCTTTGATGCGATCAGGATCGGGCGCGGCTGACAGCAGCAGGCGGGTGTAGGGATGCTTGGGCTCCTGTGTTACCTCTTCGCTGGGGCCACCCTCGACCATCTGCCCGGCATACATGACCAGGGTATCATCGGCGAAATAGCGCGCGCTGGCGATATCGTGGGTGATATACAGCAGCGCCAGTTGTTCTTCATCCTTCAAGCGCAGCAGCAGGTTCAGAATATCCAGGCGAATCGAGACATCCAGCATGGAAACCGGCTCGTCGGCCAGCAGAACCTGCGGGCGTACCGCCAGGGCGCGCGCGATAGCGATGCGCTGGCGCTGGCCGCCACTCAACTGGTGGGGATATTTCTGAATAAATTGATCCGCCGGGGTCAGGTGAACGCGATTGAGCAGCGCGAGCACCTGCTGGGTCTCCTGGGCCGAGTCGTGTACATGGCCAAAGATGCGCAGCGGACGGGCCAGGTGATAGCGAATGCTATGTACCGGGTTGAGCGAGGCAAAGGGGTCCTGGAAGATCAGCTGCACATGGCTGCGATACTCGCGCAAGGCCGAAGCCCGGCGCGTCAGGCTGACCGGTTCGCCACGGAAGCGCAGTGAACCAGAGGTCGGATCATACAGGCGGGCCAGCATACGCGCGACAGTGGTTTTGCCGCTGCCGCTCTCGCCCACCAGCGCGGTAGCGCGTCCGGGGTACAGTCCCAAACTGGTATCTTCCACGGCATGAACCGCGCGATTGCCGCCCAGGAGCCGCTGGCCAACGGGAAATTCCTTGCGCAGATGGACCGCCTCCAGCATCGGCATGGAGGGATTACCGCCATTGTAGCGCGCGGGCGCTTGCTGTAATACGTTCATCGAGTCTTTCCTCCCGCAATTTTAGCCGCATAGGCAGCAGAGAACTGCTCAGCAGACGGAAGCTCCCCGGCTGAGAAGCGCGAGTCGTAGAGGTGGCAGGCGACCAGTTGGGCATTGTCGCCAGCCGCGCCGGGCAGGGCCGGTTTGAGCACAGGGAGAACACTCCGACACGGACCAAAGGCCATCGGGCAGCGCGGGTTAAAAGCGCAGCCGGCAGGCACCGAGCGCAGGTCTGGCGGCGAACCAGGGATGCCGCCCATATTGCGCCGGGGGCCGTGTAGATTCGGGAACGAATTCAGCAGACCAAAGCTGTACGGATGGCGCGGGTTGAGATAGAGATCTCTACTGCTCGCCTTCTCCACCATTTTACCCGCGTACATGATCGCCACTTTATCAGCCAGTTCCAGCAACAACGACAGGTCATGGGTGATAAAGATCAGAGCCATCGAGAAGTCTTTACACAGCGAACTGATCAGCTCCAGGATTTCACGCTGCACCACCACATCCAGAGCGGTCGTCGGTTCATCCATGACGATCAATTCAGGATTGAGGGCCAGGGCGATAGCGATCACCGCGCGCTGGCGCATACCGCCACTAAGCTCATGGGGATAGCTCTTGAGGCGATCTGAGGCAATGCCCACCAGGTTGAGCAGCTCATTTGCGCGGCGCTGGCGCTGGTCCGGTCCCATCTCAGGCCGGTGCGTTTTGAGCACATCCATAATCTGCGTGCCGACAGTCAGCACAGGATTGAGGGCGTTCATAGCGCTCTGGAAAACGATAGAAAGCTCGTTCCAGCGGAAACGCCGCAACTGCGAGGGCGTGAGGCTCAGAATATCAATCGGGCCGCCCTCGGTGCCTTCGTTGCGCGAGAGTCGGCTGACCACCGCCGCGCGTTCGCGGCCTTCGGGGGGATAATAGAGCACCTCGCCCCCCGTGATATACGCGGGTGGGCGCAGCAAGCGCGTAATGGCATACGCCATCGTCGACTTGCCGCAACCGCTTTCTCCGGCCAGACCGAGAATCTCGCCGCGTTTGAGCGAGAAACTCACCTTATCTACAGCGTGAACTGCGCCACTGGCAGCCGAATAATCGACGCTGAGATTCCTGACCTCCAGGAGAGTTTTCGTACCAACATTGGTTACCATCAAGCTACCGCCTTTTTGAGTTTTGGCACTTTGATCTTCGGCTCACTGCGCAAACGCGGATCAGCAACTTCGTCAATGCCAAAGTTGATCAGCGAAAGACCCGCGCCAAGCACAGCGATACAGGCGCCGGGCGGAATGAACCACCACCAGCGACCACCAAGCAAAGCTCCTGCGTTCTGCGCCCAGTATAACATACCGCCCCAGCTTGCCTGGGTTGTATCACCCAGACCGAGGAATTGCAGAGTTGCAAACGCCAGGACGACCTGGATCATCGTGCTGACAAAGTTCGCCGCAACCAGGGAGATCTGGTTGGGGAAGATCTCATAGAAGAGAATACGCACTGTCGTCTCGCCGTTGGAGCGAGCAGCGGTGACGAATTCCCGGCTGCGCAGGGAAAGCGTCTGCGCACGCAGGACGCGTGCGCCCCATGCCCAGCTTGTGATGGTCACAACCAGCGCCACGGTTAGCGCGCCGGCTGGCACATATGAAGCGATGACCAGCATCAGGGGGATACCCGGCAAGACCAGGAAGATGTTGGTGATAAACGAGAGAATCTCATCGATCACCCCGCTGAAATAGCCCCCGACCAGGCCTATCACAATTGAAAGCAGGGTCACCAGAATCGCGCTAAAAAAGCCCCAGAGCACCGAGGTCTGCGTGCCCAGAATCAACTGTCCGAAGAGATCCTGGCCCAGACTGGTCGTTCCCAGCAGGTGGTGAAGCGAGGGACTCAGATTGCCATCGTGGGTAATCCGATTGGGATCACCGGGCAAAAAGAGCGGTCCAAAGATCGCCACCAGCACAAAAAAGAGGACGATCATCGTCCCACTGGCGACTTTCCGATTGATAGTCAGAGCACGCCAGATGGTTTGTACAGCATGCAAGACGCGTACATGGAACGGGGGCACCAGCGCGGCAGGCGCCGCCATAGGCACAGGTGTGGTTGGCTGCTCCGGCGATTCTGAAGGAGTAATCGCCAGGCTACCGCTCATATCGCGGGAAGGCTGGGAAGAAAATGGCTGGCTCATAATCAGGCGCTCCTCTCTACGCGTACACGAGGATCAAGTACCGCATACAACAGGTCGGCCAGGAAATTCGCCCCCAGCACGCCCAGCGCGATAATCAAAAAGGCGGCCTGGATCAGGGGATAGTCGTGGTTCGTCACTCCCTGAAAGAGAGTAAAGCCAATGCCCGGATAGGAAAAGACGATCTCCGTCAAAACCTGTCCGCTCACCACAAAGCCCAGCGCCAGGGCAAAGTTCGCAATGTTCGGGAGGATAGCATTGCGCGCCGCGTAGACAAAGAGGATACGTGATTGTTTCAGACCTTTCGCCCGGCCCATCAACACATAATCATCGGACAGCACACCCACCATCGAGTTGCGCATCACCAGCATCCAGCCGGCCAGCGAAGAGACCACCAGCGTCAGCGCGGGCAAGAAGCCGTGATAGACCACGCTGGAAAGGAAATCCCAGCTGAACGTGATATCCATATACGTGTTATAGCCATCGGCGAGAGGGAACCAGCCCAGAGTAAAACCAAAAACATAGACCACGAGCAGCGCCAGCCAGAAGGGCGGCACCGCGTAAAAGAACGTAATCGCTGGCGACAGAATGCTATCCAGCGCCGTTCCACGCCTCCAGGCGGTCACGAGGCCAATCAAACAGCCGAGTACAAAGCCAATGATCACCGAGATCACACCCAGGCCAATCGTCCAGCCGATGCCCTGGCCAATCACCTCCATCACTGGCGTCGGATAATTGGTAAAAGAACGCCCAAAATCTCCGTGGAGAATATCATTGAGATATTTGACATACTGCACCCAGATCGGATCAGTCGAATGTAATCCCAACGAAGTCGCCAGAGCCTTCACCGTCTCAGGGGAAATGGCCACGCCCGACCTTTGCAGCTTGCCGAGCACTGACTGCACGGGATCGCCAGGCGCCATACGAGGAATAAAGAAGTTCATGGTGGCTGAGGCCCAGACCGCCGCGATATAGAAGAGTATGCGACGAAGCAGGTGACGCATCTCGTTACTCCTTATGCATTCATTAACTACCGACTAAATACTCTCAGGAAAAAGATTTTCATACGCTCCAGTGCGTTGCGCCAACCTGTTGTTGAGAGTATAACACAAGAGTGACTTCCTGGCTATCTGCCTGGTAAAAAAAGGGGGTGGTTTCGCGAAACCACCCCCTGATACCGAGCCTTTGGCGATGTGAGAACTCCCAATCGCTGGCGCTCAGTTTATTTCCCCGTTGGCTGGAGATGCGTGACGATGATCGCATTGCCGGGGGCGTCATAGGCCGGACCCAGAGCATAGGGATCGTCCTGCGACGGCCAGCCGGTGTAGTGGAGCGTTGAGTACTCATACCAGTTGGCGGCGTTCAACAGAGGCACAACGGGCATGTCTTTGTTGTAGAGCGCTTCCATCTGCTTGACCAGGCTCTGCTGCTGGGTGGCGTCGGAGGTCGAGGCGTACTGCTGGAGCAGGGTATCGAAGTCCGGGTTCTTGTAATGACCCCAGTTCCAACCACCGGTGCTGGCGTCATTCTTGCTATTCAGGTGCGTGTTGTAGAGATAGTACGGCGTCGGGCCACCGAACATACCACCGATCATGGCATCGAAGCTGCCGGTGGAGCGAGCGGTGAAGTAGTTGTCATCCGAGATGGCATTGACCTGGCCATCGATACCAACCGACTGCAGATTCTGCTTCATAATGTTGGCCACGGCAACCCAGTCACCCCAGTCGCTCGGCACGTTGTACTTGACGGTGATTTTCTGACCATTCTTGGTGTAGAAACCGTTGGTCTTGGTGTAGCCGCTGGCCTTCAGGTACTGATCGACTTTCGCCGCGTCAGGAGCGGTCTGCACCGTGGAATACTGCGAGTCCAGGAAGGACGAGTTGCTGGAGATCACCGCGACACTGTTGGCCGGGGACTCATAGCCGTTCTCAGCCTGGGTGGACATGGACTGGCGGTCGAGGGCCGCGCTGATGGCCTGGCGCACGTTGGGATCATTGAAAGGAGCTTTGCTGTCGTTCAGATACAGGGCCACGATAGCGGTCGACGAGAACCAGTACTTGTTATGATCTGGATCTTTGTCAACATAGGCGCTCTTCAAGCTCGCGTCCGCGCCGAAGCTGCCCCAGTCAACCTGACCTTTGATCAGCTCTTCTTCCAGCGTGGCGTTGTCTTTAATCGCGGGATAGTCCAATTCGTCGATCTTGTTGTTGGCGTTGTCCCAGTAGTTCGTGTTACGGGTGTAAACCAGCAGGGCCGGCGAGAACTTGCTCTGCGTGTACGGACCAGTACCAACCAGGGGCGGGTTCTCGGTCGTAGGATTCTGTACAGTGGACCAGACGTGCTTCGGCACGATGTAGGTGGCGGCCAGAACGTAGTACGCCTCCGGCGTGACAGCATTGTTGAAGGTGAAGGTTACGGTGTTCGCGTCTGTCGCGGCCACGCTCTTCAGATAGTTCCAGAGGCCATTGGTATCGGCCACGCCCTTGGCCTGCTTCAGCACCGTATTGAAGGTGAAGGCCACGTCATCAGAAGAAAACGCCTGACCGTCACTCCATTTGACATTCTGGCGCAGGTTGACCGTCAACTGGGTGTTGTCGCTGTTCCAGGCATAGCTCAGACCCAGCAACGGCGTGTACTTCCCATCATTCAGATTGACGAAGAACAACGTATCGTAGACCATGCCCAGCGTACCGGGGTTGGCGTTGCCGTTGTAAGGGCTGGTCGTTTTGGTGAAAGCATCACCCACGAAAGCGCCAATATGCACCACATTATGATGGTTTGAAGAGGTCGATGGCTGGCCATTGCCGTCACCACAGGCGGCCAGGAGCATCGAAAAAACCACCAGGAGGGAACACAGGACAAAGCCTGCTTTCAATTTCATCCGCGACGATGAAAGAAGGTTGGGAGACACGGGAAACCTCCTAACACTGACTGAATGGCACCTTGATCACATTGCCATTCCACAAAAATAGTAACCGACAAAAACAACCATCGAGACCGGGCCGGCTGGTATGTACATACCGTCTACCAGCCGACATGTTGAAAGGCTTTCTCAGCATGGTGACATGACTCCGCTTGCCCGCCTCACCTCTGAGGCACGCTGGTGCGTCCGTGGCAGACGTTCCTGAGAATGCTCGCCATATCTGCCTGAAAGATCTCCTTTCTTCCATCAAACCTTCTCGCCTCACCTTCCTTTGAGGTCCGATCTGGTTCATTCCGGTGCCTGCGCATTCATCGGGATCAATCTCTGTACGTAACTGTACTCTGAACTGGATCATTTGTCAAGATGTCTAGACCACTAGACCATAAATTGGCGAAAAATTGCTGTCTGCCAGTGGAGCACGTTCCAGAGAAACGATGAAGGCCGGGAAATCAGTCTTCTTGCAGCAAAGCGCCCCAGGAGCCGCTGGCGTAGGCCAGATGGCCACGGCTGATGGTTGCCTGCAAGTTAAACGCCGTGTCGAAGACGAGCAGATCCGCATCATAGCCGGCCTGGAGCCGTCCCTTGCGCGCGTCTGCCTGGGCGGCGCGGGCGGGATTCAGGGTGAGCATACCCACAGCATCCGAGAGGGAAACGTGGGTCATTTCGAGCATATTACTGAGTGCCTGGCGCATTGTCAAGACGCTGCCGGTCAGGGTGCCATCGGCCAGGTAAGCGGCGCCGCAGATGACCTGGGCGGTCTGGCCGGCGAACTCAAATTCGGCCCCATTCGCCAGACCTGCGGCGGCCTGGGCATCAGTAATCACCACGATACGCTCTGGTCCCAGCATTTTGACGAACAGGCGCATAACTTCGGGATGCACATGCACGCCATCGGCGATCAGCTCTCCCTGCACCTGCGGCGCTCTGGCGATGGCCGCGAGCGGACCCGGGGCGCGATGGAGGAGCGGACGCATGGCGTTAAAACAATGGGTGACGTGCGTGATTCCCAGGGCAACGGCCTCTTCGGTCTGCTCATAGGTGGCGTCAGTGTGCCCGATGCTCACTGTGACGCCCGCCGCCAGCAGGGTTGAGATCATTTCGTGCGCGCCCTCCAGTTCAGGCGCGATGGTGATCAGGCGCAGATTACCCCGGGCAGTGTCCAGTAGTTGCTGCGTCTCTGCGGGCTCTGGCTGGCGCAGCCAGGCGGGCGGATGCGCTCCACGCCGCTTGACGTTGATATATGGCCCTTCCAGGTAAATACCCAGGATTTCGGCCCCTTCGCCCGGTTGCTCTATCGCCGCCACAGCCGTGCGCAATTGTGCCAATGGCAGGGCGCTCGGCACGCCTACAACCGAGGTCAAAAACGAGGTCACGCCAGTGCTGGTGGCCCAGCGCGCATAGCCGCGTATCTCGTCCGCGTTGGTGGTGTGAAGCTCAAAACCTCCTCCTCCATGCGTATGCACATCTATAAATCCCGGCATGACAAGCATCTGGCTGGCGTCAATCTCCTTGCCAGAGGCCGCCGCTCCCTCTCCCACTTGCTCGATGTGCGCCCCATCGACGGTAATATCACCTTCGGCCTGATCCATTTTCGCATCGACCAAACGTGCTCCTCGTAACGTAAACCGCATTGACCTTTACTCCTTCGATGTGAACTCTCCAAACAGGGAAAGCTCATTGACCTATTGTGATGTACCACCCGACTGCCTCTCCCGGCGCATCTTCATGCTGGCAGTCCACACTTGACGTTTCGTCAAAAATGTGACACTATTATACACATGTTGGTGGTCTATACAACATACCAATTATACCATCTAGTTGCGCAACTCTCTAGGGCCAAAAAGTCTCCTCACAGGGCAGTATTAGTGGTATACTCGGTGCAGATTAGCAGAGAAAGGTTGGACTCGGTTAATGAGCTCAATTGTGAGAAAAAGTCCCCTGCCTCGTTATTACCAGCTTAAAGAGATTATGCGGGAGAAGATACGTTCTGGAGAATGGAAGCCAGGCGATCTGATCCCTTCCGAACGCGAGCTGGGAGAACAGTATGGCATCAGCCGCATGACGGCACGACAGGCGATTACGGAACTGGTCAATGAGGGTCTCTTCTACCGCGAACAGGGTAAGGGCACGTTTGTCAGTCGCCACAAAATTACCCAGCAACTGATTAATCTGACAGGTTTCACCGAGGATATGAAGGCCCGTGGCCAGCGCCCTGGTTCGCGGGTGGTTTCCGCTGAGATGATTCCCGCCGATGAGGCGCTGGCTGAACGCCTGCGCATTAAGCCCGGCCTGCTGGTTTTTCGTCTGAAACGCCTGCGCCTGGCTGATGATGAGCCGCTGGCGCTGGAAATCTCGAATCTGAGCTTTATGGGCTGCGAGCGTTTGCTGGAGGAGGATCTGGAGAAGAATTCTCTCTATCGCCTGCTGGAAGATAAGTATGGCCTGCCGTTGATGGAGGCGGAGCAGGAGCTGGAGGCCGGTCTGATGGGCTCGGAGGAGGGCCAGTTGCTCAAAGTTCCCACCGGCAGCGCGGCCCTGTTCATTCGTCGTACAACCTATACCGAACGCGATTTGCCCATTGAATATGCAAAATCTGTCTATTGTGGCAATAAATATGTCTTCTTTACGCACATGAAACGCGAACAATTGATAGCGCCAAAAAATATACCGCTGTAACAGGTTGTAGATGGCTATTTGATACACAAGAGGAGATTGCTTGCATGACTGATGAGGTACAGGACCAGGGCCGGAACGGAGATCAGGCGCTCGCTGTTACCATGCTGGAGACGGAGAAGGTCAATCCCGCGACGATGGAGATTGATCGCATGAGCGCGCTGGAGATGGCGCGGGCGATGAACGCGGAGGATGCGAAGGTGGCGCAGGCGGTGGCGGAGGAGTTGCCGCAGATTGCCCGGGCGATTGAGGAGAGCGCGGCCCGTTTGCGGCGCGGCGGACGCCTGATCTATGCCGGAGCTGGTACGTCTGGCCGGCTGGGGATGCTGGATGCGGTTGAGTGTCCACCGACGTTCAATGTTTCGTCTGAGATGGTAATTGGCCTCCTGGCCGGGGGACCGATGGCGCAGTCACAGGCCCAGGAGGACCAGGAGGATAGCGCGGAGGCTGGCGCGGCTGATGTGGCCGGACTGCATGTGACCGCCGATGATGTGGTGGTCGGGATAGCGGCCAGCGGGCGCACGCCCTATGCGCTGGGGGCGCTGGCCGAGGCGAATGCGCGCGGCGCGCTGACGATTGGCATTGCCTGCAATCGCGGCATTCCGCTGGAGGATGTGGCGCGGATTATGATTGCGCCGGTGGTCGGTCCTGAAGTGATTACTGGCTCGACGCGCTTGAAAGCCGGGACGGCTCAGAAGATGGTTTTGAATATGTTGAGCACGGGCGTGATGATCATGCTGGGCAAAACATATGGTAATCTGATGATAGATGTCCAGGCGACCAATGTGAAATTGCATCTCCGTGCGTTGAAGGCGGTGCAGACGGTGACGGGTCTGGACAGGGAGACCTGTGAGGCGCTGTTGCAGGAGAGCGGAGGCGAGGTGAAGACAGCGATCCTGGTCGGCAAGACGAAGTTGACGCCGGGAGAGGCAAGAGCGAAACTTGCGGCTCATGGCAACATTTTGCGTGCGACGCTGGATGATGTACTATGACAGAGATTTACTACCTGGGTGTTGACGGTGGGGGCAGTAAAACCCTGGCGGTGATTGTGGATGAGCGGGGAGAAGAGGTTGGGCGCGGCCTGGCCAATGGAGCAAATTACAATTCGATAGGTCTGGAGGCCGCTATTCAGAATGTGCGCGCGGCGGTGGATCAGGCGGTGCGCGCGGCTGGCTGTCGTCTGCCGTTGCGCCGGGCCTGGCTGGGTCTGGCGGGCATTGATCGCCAGGCGGACCACCAGTTACTATTGCCCTATTTGAGCGACCTGGCAGAGCAGGTGGTACTGACCAATGATGGCGAACTGCTGCTGGCGGGTCTGGAAAACGCGGTGGGCGTGGTGCTGATCTCCGGCACAGGCTCGATTGCCCTGGGCCGCGATGCCAATGGACGCCGCGCGCGTTCCGGCGGCTGGGGTCATATTCTGGGCGACGAGGGCAGCGGCTATACCATTGCGCAACAGGCGTTGCAGGCGGTGGTGCGCGCTTCCGATGGGCGCGGACCTCAGACGGTGCTGCGTGACCGCATTCTCCAGGCCTGGAATTTGCAGAATACCGATGAGCTGATCGGCGAAATTTACGGCGAGCCTGATAAGGCCAAAATTGCCAGCCTGTCTTCGTGGGTGATGATTTCCGCGCGGGCGGGCGACCAGGTGGCGGCGTCGATTATTCAGCACGCGGCGCGGGAACTGGCCCTGGCGGTCAACGCGGTCTGCCAGGCGCTGGACTTTTCCAATCAAGAGATTCCCCTGGCGCTGGGCGGCGGACTCCTGATTAACGAGGCGGATTACTGTACACAGGTGATTCACCAGATTCGCCACTATCAACCCATCGGCCAGGTGGCGCTGGTTGAGCATCCCACCCTGACTGCCGCCAGGGCCGCGATGCATCTAAACGAACATTACTTTTAGGGGGTCGTTCGGCAACAGACTGCCAGCGTGTTGCCGAACGATGCCGCGCACTTCACCATCATTCTTTGCTCGAAAGGATTTGTGCTATGCCGGGTTTCGCAGATGACCTGACGCTGGATGAACAGATCGGCCAGCTTTTGATGGTAGGCTTTCCGGGCACGGACCCGACGCCAGAGTTGCTTGAATTGCTTCAGCGCTATCATGTCGGCAATGTGATTCTCTTTTCCCGCAATGTCCACAGCGCCAGCCAGTTGCGCGAGCTGACCGACAAGCTGCAAGAGCTGGCTCGTGAGGCGGGTCAGCGCTGGCCGCTGCTGATTGCTATCGATCAGGAGAATGGCATGGTGCAACGCCTGGGCGCGGACGCGACGATCTTCCCCGGCAATATGGCCCTGGGCGCGACCGGCTCGGAAGAGGATGCGTACCGGGTGGCGCTGGCCGCCGGGCGGGAATTACGCGCGCTGGGGGTGAATTTTAACCTGGCGCCGGTGGTGGATGTGAATAATAATCCCGAAAATCCGGTGATCGGCGTGCGTTCGTTCGGCGAAGATCCGCAGCAGGTGGCGCGGCTGGCCACGGCTGAGATTCGCGGCTACCAGGACGCGGGCGTGGCGACCTGCATCAAACACTTCCCCGGTCATGGCGATACGGCGACTGATTCGCACCTGGCCATGCCGGTGGTACCTTACGCGATGGAGCGCCTGGAGCAGCTTGAGCTGGTGCCCTTCAAAAGCGGCATCGCGGCTGGCACCGATAGCGTGATGACGGCCCACATCTATTTCCCGGCCCTGATGGGCGAAAGTAATCTGCCCGCGACGCTTTCCCCGCAGGTCATCGACCAGCTTTTACGCGAGCAACTCGGCTTTCAGGGCGTGATTATGACGGATTGCCTGGAGATGAACGCGGTTTCCGAGACGGTCGGCGTGGGCAAGGGCGCGGTACTGGCCCACCAGGCCGGCAACGATCTGATCCTGATCTCCCATCTCTACGAGCGCCAACTGGCCGGGATTACCTCGCTCAAAGCGGCGGTACAGAGCGGCGAGATTGCGGCAGAGCGTATTCGCCAGGCGGCGGAGCGCGTGCTGACTCTGAAGGCGCGGCTGCAAGAGCGCGCGGCGGCCAGGCCAGCGGCTGCGGACCTGTCCCTGGTAGGTGGAACCGATCACCTGCGTTTGCGCGATGCCATCTACGAACGGGCCATTACCCTGGTGCGAGATGACGCGCGAGTGCTGCCGCTCCGCCTGGCGCCAGAACAACAACTGCTGGTAGTCTATACTCATCGTGACATCTGGACCCAGGTCGAGGACAAAGGCTACCCGGAAGCGTTTCTGGTCGAAAGTCTGCGCCAGCGCCACGCGAACACCAGCGCCTTCGTCCTGACCCCGCAGACCACGCCCACGGAGTATG
>DASZXF010000671.1:0-3496 GCA_035546055.1 Ktedonobacteraceae bacterium | reverse complement strand
TATATGTTAATTATTTCTTTGAAATAATTAACTATGAAGCGTTATGAGGGAACAGATGGCAGGCACCCGAACAGGTCATAAGAGACTCTTGCGTGACCTCAATCAGAATAGTATTTTCAACCTGATTATGGAGCACGGTTCTATTTCGCGTGCCGATCTGGCCAGGCGCAGCAAGCTCCCTGCGGCCACCATTACCCGCATCGTGGGGGAGTTTCTGGCGGCTGGTCTGATTGTAGAGAGGCCGGCTGAGGAATCGAGTGGAGGGCGTCCGCCGGTTTTTTTGAGTATGAATCCAGATGCGGGCTATGTAGTAGGCATCAAGTTGCGCGAAGATGGCATGACGGTCGCGGTCTGTGATCTGAACTGCACCATCATTTTGAGTATGGACGAGCCGCTGGTTGGTGATGCCGTGCCTCATCGCGTGGTCGAGACCATGGTCGAAGCGGTCAAACGCTGTGTGGGCGCGGCCAACGTGCCTATGGGCAAAGTGCTGGGCATTGGTGTGGGATTGTCGGGACTGATCGACTCAGCGCGCGGCATCTGTCGTTACTCAGCCATTCTTGACTGGCGCGACGTTGAGTTGGCAGCGGCGCTGGAATTTAAACTGCGTTTGCCAGTGAGGATCGACAATGACGTGAATACACTGGCGGTAGCCGAGCGCTATTTTGGCGCCGGGCGCGACGCAGCGAATTTTCTCCTGCTGACCCTTGGACGTGGGATTGGTCTGGGCATTGTCATCGGCGGGGAGATCTATCGTGGTTCCAGTGGGGGTGCCGGCGAATTTGGTCATATGACCATCGATACCTCGGCGGATGCTCCGCTGTGCAATTGTGGCAAGCGTGGGTGTCTGGAGGCCATTGCTTCCGATTATGGCATACTTAAAGGAGCCACCGGGGCCGATCCAGGGCGTCACGTTGAGGACGCCATTGGCGGTCTGATCGAACGTGCCCAGCAGGGTGACGAAGAGACGCGCGCGATTTTTGCCCGCGCGGGGAAGGCACTGGGCATCGCCCTGGCCAATCTGATCAATCTCTTCGATCCGACCCGTGTACTCATTGGCGGCAAGGGCTTGCGCGCGGGCGAGCTGATCCTTGAGCCGATGCGCGCCATGCTGCCTCTGCACCGCTTTGGCGCGGCCTACGAGAGCATCGAACTTGTTCCGCCCACGGTGGACGATGCGAGCTGGGCGCGGGGAGCCGCCAGCCTGCTCTTGCGTGAAGTTTTTCGTCCGCCGATCTACGAGAGCGACGAGGCTTTCCTGATCGATGATCTGTTATCGCAGGTCAGCGCGGGCAGTCGGCGCAGACGGAAGGAGTGATGTTTTCCGCGCTTCATCTGTGCGCTTTTCTCTCATTCGCGGCCATCTTTCAATTACCAGATTCAGGAAGAATCAGACTGGAGTCCAAGCATGTCTAGCCCCATTTCACGTCGACGTTTTTTGGAGCGGAGCACCCAACTTGCCCTGACGGCAGGCGCGACCGGGAGTCTGCTGGCTGCCTGTGGTGGCAGTAGTCCCGCGAGTTCTACGAAGGCCACCATTACCTTCTGGAACGCCTACAATGTCACCGATCCTGAAAACAAGACCCTCTTGAACAAGGTCATTCCCGCCTTCAACAAGAAATATCCGAATATCATTGTTCAGAGCCAGAATATTCCGTACAATTCGCTGCTGCAAAAACTGGTGGCGACGGTTGCGGGTGGTGCCGGACCCGATGTCGTGCGCACCGATATTATCTGGATGCCCCAACTGGCGAAGATTGGTGCCCTGGTGCCGACGGATGATATCGTGGCGCAGCGCAAAAACGACTTTTATCCCGGGCCTCTGGCCACGTGCGCCTACAAGGGCAAGTATTATGGCCTGCCCCTGGACACCAACACCCGCGTTATTTTCTACAACAAAGATCTGCTGAGCAAGGCCGGTTTCAGCCAGCCTCCCACCACGACCGACGAATTTCAGAGTGCTGCGGCCAAAATCGCCACCCTGGGCAAAGGGTTCTATGGCTATGCCGAAAGCGGGCTGGACCCCTGGAATATTTTGCCGTGGATCTGGAGCTTCGGCGGCTCGGTGACAGACGAGAATTACAGCAAAGCCACTGGCTTTATCAATGGAGCGCAGAGCGTGGCCGCGCTGACCTTCCTGATAGGTCTCTATAAGGATCATGCGCTTGCCCCCAATCTGTTGGGCGGCAGCAGCTACAGCCCGGATGATGAGTTCGGCAAAGGTCATGTTGGCTTTATTCTGGAAGGGCCGTGGGTGCCTCCCACCATGAAGCAGACCTATGGGAGTTTGCAGTATGAGATGGCGCTGATGCCGGCTGGTCCTGGTGGCAGCACGGCTTCGGTTGTGGGCGGTGAAGACATTGCCGTGATGAGCTCCAGCAAGAATATCGACGCGGCCAAGACCTTCATGCAGTTCATGACATCAGAAGAAGCGCAGGTACTGATGGGTGAAGTCGGACAGATGCCCGTGCTCTCCAGTCTGGCCAGCGACTCGCGCATGCCAGCGTATTACGCCATGTTTGATAAGCAATTGCAAACGGCCAGACCTCGCCCGGTCACGCCGAACTACACCAAGATCGAATCCATTCTCACCGACGCCTTCAACCGTGCCTTCCGTGGTCAGGCTGCGCCCCAGGCCGCGCTCGACGCCGCCGCGCAGCAGATCGATCCGCTGCTCGCCTAGCGCGGACTGTATGATGTGTACCTGGAGGAAGGCCAGTTCTCCGGCTGAGTGCTGGTCTTCCTCGTTGAGAAAGGATTGACGATGGAGGTATCTTCTCTGGACGGCTCGCGCGCGACAGCGCGAGTTGACGGGCGGCGTGGGCGAAGAGGGCGCGAGTTCCGTCGTCTCCTGCCTATTTACCTCTTCATTTTGCCTGGTCTGGCGCTTTTTGGTCTGTGGACGCTCTATCCCTTGCTCGATGCTTTTGTCATGAGCTTTTTTAACTGGCTGCCCAATCCCAATATGGAGAGTACCTTTCTGGGTCTGGAGAATTACGCCAGGGTGCTCAGCGATCCCGTCTTCTGGCAGGCCTTTCGCAATGTGGTTTTGTATACCGCTGTGACCGTCGTGGGGCAGATTCTGCTGGGGCTGGCCGTAGCGCTTCTGCTCAATCGCCGGTTGTTCGCCCGTGGCCTCTTTCGCGTCCTCTACTATCTGCCCGTAGTCACATCCTGGGTCGTGGTTTCGCTGGTCTTCGCCTACCTTTTTAGTAGTGATAACGGGCCGGTGGACTGGTTCCTGGGCGATGTCCTTCACCTGATTTCCGATCATCAATCCTGGTTGGGCGATACGACGCTGGCCCTGCCCACGCTGATGATTCTGGGGATCTGGAAGGGTGTAGGCTGGAACATGGTCATGTTCCTGGCCGCGCTCCAGAGTATTCCCGCCGAACTCTACGAGGCGGCGCGTGTAGACGGGGCCAATCGCTGGACGCTGTTTCGTGTCATCACGCTGCCCCTGCTGCGACCGGCCATCACCTTTGCCGTCGTCATT
>DASZXF010000670.1:0-3938 GCA_035546055.1 Ktedonobacteraceae bacterium | reverse complement strand
TGGGGATTGTGCTCATCAATCGCCAGGCATACGTGTGTCCGTAGATGCTCCCTGACCGTTTCCGTCGTCTTTCTCTCTCCCTGGTGTGCTGGCGACGACAGCGCGCCAGGGATTTTGTCGGTTGTTCGAGACCGGTGGTTCATTCAGCCCCCAAATGGGTACAAACAGATCAGAAAGGATAAGCAATGGAACAGGAGCAAAAGCGCTTTGAGCTTTCTGCGCAGGAAGCTATCGATATTGTTCGCACCTATCCTGAAGCACACGAGGGCGACGCGGAGATTGTTGGTGCCATTTTCGATCAGGACGAAGTAGAGACGTTTCTCCGATGGCTCTGTGGCCCTGAAGCAAAGGCCATTCGCGAGCAAATCAGGGCCCAACGATTGCAGGGTGAAGAGCCGTAGCCCCCTCAGTCACCAGTGCTCCATTTCACGAAGTGAGTCAACTGAATTATGCAAAGAATCTTTTGAGGAGAAAAAACCTTGACCACCACCAGTATACCACAGCCGCTTCAGCCCGCCTGGTGGCTGGAGTTCCGCCGCTTGTTTCAAGCGGGGATGAGTCACTGTTTTATCATCTCTGGCGATATTCATGGCGTGACCGCCTTTCATGGCCTCTCGCAACAGGTGTTCTTGCAGAGCGCCCTGGCCGAGGCCCGCGAAGTGGTCATCAACTATCATCCAGCCACTGGTCTGACCTTCGCCAAGCCGTCGATGCGCGCCATTGCGCTGGAGATGCTGGGACCGGACTGGCAACCACCAGCCTCCACCGATGATCCCTATGCGGCAGCCCTGGATGCCATGCAGATCCCTTCGACGCCCCAGGATCTCTTTGCCTCGGCGAAGAAGCCGGCGCAGGCATTGGCTATCCTGGATGCGCTGTTGCACGCCCCACAGGCTGTCTCCTATGAACAGGATCACGCTGGCCGGACCATTACCCACGGGCGTCTTGCCGTGATTCTCGATCAGGTCGATTTGATGATTCCCATGGCCAATAAAGCCCAGATGCCCGATGAACGCCTTGGCGTCCTGGCAACGCTGCTCTCCTGGGGGCATGATCCGGTCCTGGCACGCCAACAAAATCCCATTCTGTTTCTCACGCCGATGATCCAGGATCTGCACACAGACCTGTTGGACAGTTCGAGTGGGTATCGGCTGATTGAGCAACCGCTTCCTGATGAGCAGACGCGTCTTGTCTATCTGCGCTGGTACCAGGAGGTGCATCGTGCCGATGCGCCTATTCCTCTGCTTGATCTGGATCTGCCCGACTTCGCGCGTTCGACTGCCGGGCTCGATCTTCGCCAGGTCGAGGATGTGTACCTGGCAGGGGCAAGCGATCCCGGCAACCCCAATGGGCCAGTTCCAGGGGTGAGCCGGGCGCTGATTAAAGAGCGCAAGGACGCCATCATTCGCCAGCAATTTCAAGATGTGGTCGAGATGTTAGAACCGTTACCGGGCGGCTTTGACAGTATGGGAGGGATGCGGCTGTTTGCCACCTGGTTCCGCACTGAGGTGATCGCACCGCTTCGTGCCGGACGCTTGCGCGAAGTCCCCCGTGGCATCCTGCTCGTTGGTCCTCCCGGAACCGGCAAAACGATGCTGGTGCGAGCGGCTGAGTGGGAACTCGGGTTTCACGCCATCCAGTTGCACATGGCCAACATTTTAGGTGGCGTCGTGGGAACCTCAGAACGCAATCTGCACAAAATCTTCCGTTTGGCGCGGGATCTGGCTCCAACGTTCCTGTTCATCGACGAAATCGAACAAACCCTGCTGGGCCATCGTGGCGAGTCCTCTGGCAGTCCGGTCGCAGGCAATTTGTTCGGGGCCATGCTGCAATTCCTGGGAGACCCCGCTCTCCAGGGCCGCGTTATCGTGGTGGGCGCAACCAATTTGCCAGAACGCCTTGATCCGGCCCTGCGCCGTCCAGGTCGCTTTGGCGTCACGTTTCCAATCCTCAGCCCTGACGCAGTGGCTCGCGGCGAGATTCTCACCATTCAGGCCCGGCTTCAAGAGGCTCGTTTGACCGATGAGGCATTGTCCCTGCTCGTACAGGAAACCCATCGGTATAGCCCGGCAGATCTCGAAGCCTTGCTTGGAGAAGCACTCTTGCTTGCTCGCCTGGAGGGACAGCCACAGATTACCCTCACACAGGCCCAGGCTGCTCTTGAGAACCTGCGCCCGGCCACCCTTGGCAGTGTCGAGGCGTTTACACGCTCGGCTATTGATGCCTGTAGCAATCTGCGCTATCTCCCACCTGCTATCGCTGAGGCAGAACGTGCCCGATTGGCTGCCCTTCGTCGCAACGCCGCGTCCCTCTCTGCACCTGAGCCCACTACGCCGAGTATGCGGAGCGCTCGTCAGCTCTAACGTTCCAGCTTCCTGTTTGTCATCCTCGCGCCATCCTGGTAGAGGTCAGGATGGCGCCCTGTCGTTCCTTTGGAGGAGTATCCTATGACTCAACAGATGTTGACCACGCCTTCCTCTCTCGTCACGTCCACTCCCACGCACCCACAGGAAACCCGCCGCCAGCAAACGATTGCGCGTGCGTTGGGTGCGGAAACGTTCACCACCATTCCCTGGAGCAAGTTGATGCAGGAGGGTGCCATCATCCACCTGCATATTGGCCGTTGCCGGTTTAGCACGCGCCTGCTGCTAGAAGATATGGGCATTCATATCGAGGATGATGCCACCCGCGAGAAAGTCGCTCGCTGGTTGATTCTTGGAGAAAAACGCTTGTTGCCAGAAGCGTACATGAAAGCGCTTGCGCGTATTGAAGGCAGTGCGCGGTATGCCCTGAAAGAGCACGCATTCCAGACCGAGCTTGGGAGTTTCGTTCCTGTCACCTCCTATGTGGCCTGGCGGGCTAAGACGGAAGCCCTGCGTGAAGAGTATCTGACGCTGCGTGACGAGATTATTGCCAAGCATCGGGAGTTGACCCGCCAGGTGCTCGCGGAATATGAAACCATCGCGGTGGATACCTACCAGCGCTTGCGGCAGACGCACCCTGAATTGGTACACGAAAGCCAGCAGCAGTTTGTCGCCAGCTACTGCAATCGCATTGCCGATCAGATCCCAACCGTCGAGCGCATTCGGGAGAGTTTCTCCTTCACCTTTTTCCGCGTCGAGAGTCTCCAGCAACTTGGGATGGTGCCGGCTGAGCGATCCACACCGACGCTGGTACCAACGCAAGGAGCCAATGCGTCTGGCGCGGAAGAAGAGATGGAGGCAACGCTTGCCACAAGCCGAAACGCGCTGGAGCAACGCGCGCGGGCGCGGGCGATCCTGGAACAGGATCTGCGCCACGATGCGCAAGCGCGGGTAAGCGCGGCTCTTGATACTTTTCTCTCCTCGATTGTCGCACAGCTCCGCACGCTGACCTATGATGCGGCAAGCGATGTGCTTTCAACGCTCCAGCGCCGTGGGGGCGAAAGCTTTTCTGGACAGTCTACCCGGCAATTGAACCATCTCCTCACCCATATTCGTTCGCTCAATTTCTTTGGGGATGCGGACATGGAGCAGATGATGGCACGCATCCAGGAGATTGTGGACATGACGCCGCAGGAACGGCAACGCAGCCTGGGAGAGATCGGGCAAACCTTGCGAGCCATCGCGACCACCACCCGCGCCACCTTACTTGATTTGGAGGAAGAGGTGCGCGCTCCCCGTACCGATCTCGGCATCGTGGCCTATCCTACCTCCCAACAAGTTTCTGCGGCTCGTGCCGAATTACATCTCCCTCCTCTGGATCTGGGGTCCCTTTCGAGTCTGCCAGCCGACATGCGTGTGGGGGCCGGGCGTGCCGAATTTACCCAGACAGACGCGGGATCGATCTGGCACTTTGCTCGTCAGCATGAGTCCGCAGCAGCAGCTCGCACTGCCCGCACGCTCTAAATCCCATGCATGGATTCTGGCTTCTCTCGCGCATCCAGGCCCGATCACATG
>DASZXF010000669.1:0-1694 GCA_035546055.1 Ktedonobacteraceae bacterium | reverse complement strand
CAGAGCGTTTGTACAATGCGCGCGACGAGGCGGAGGACGCCACGTGTGCGCTGGAATCTCTCCAGGGTCGACCAGTCATTGTAGAGACGGTCAAACAGCTCGGGGTGAATGGGATAGGCCCGCTTGATCCTCTCCTCGTAGTCGTTCTGGCTGGCTGCTGGAGGAAATTCGGCCCTATGCTCCTGATAAAACTTCGCGAAGGAGCGCGCCACGGCATCGCGGGCGGTGTAGAGGTCAGAACCAGCGATCTCCTGGAAGATGCGGCGGCGGACGATCTCGAAGCCCTCGTTGGCATCGGCTGGCCGCCAGGGTGTCTCGACCCGCCCGACGATCTGGCGCAGAGTGCTGGCCGCAACCTGTCCACCTTCACCACCAAGCTCGGATGTCCTCTCATCACTCCTGTCGCCGTCACTGGCAGGGATAGTCACGACGAGCTGGGTGCGCGGCGCGACCATGGCAGCCTGGGTGAGGGACTGCGCGAAGGACATATTAGCGTCAAAGCTCCCGGCCTGCAGGTTGGAGTTCGTGTAGAGCTGGCGAGCGAAAGCAACCCATTCGTCGATCAGGACCAGACAGGGCGCAGCGCGGGTAAAAAGCTCGGCCAGTGTGTCCTTGCCAGGGTTGGTACCATGCAGGTCGTCGTTGGCCACCAGAGCATACCCCTCTGCACCCAGCAGCTGATGGGCCAGTTCGCCCCAGAGCGTGCGCGTGGCCATGCCGTCGGACTTCAGACGCGGTGTGGCCGGAGCTAGATCGACGCCGACCAGCACCGCCCGCCGCACATTCGCAGGCGGCTCGATCCCCGTGTTGAGCACAAGCGCCTCGACGGCCTTGCCCAGTTCGGCGTACGGCGTGCCGGAGAAGAGATGATAGAGGGCAAGCAGGGAGTGCGTCTTGCCGCCGCCAAAGTTGGTCTGGAGATCCACAACCGGACTACCGCCGTCGCCGTTGAGCCGCAGCAGCGCATCAGAGAGCAGCCTGCCCAGGCCGCTGGTCAGATACGTGCGCTGGAAGAAGTCGCGCGGCAACCTGTACTCATCCGCACCCTTCCCGCGATGCACCTGGCCCAGATCCGCCGCAAATTCGGCCATCTCATACTTACCGCTCGCCACATCCTGTTGCGGCACAATGATCTCGCGCCACGGTCGCAAACCTGTGCTGCCATTGTACAGTGGTCCGCTTGGTCTCTTCGCCTGCTTGCGCGTTTGATCGTCATAACGCTGGCGCATGACCTCCTCGCGCAGATCATTGACCTCTTCCGCCTGTTCCGCCGAGATCGCCTTGAGCAACAGACGTGTGCTGTCCAGGGCACGATACGTTGCGTCGTAGTCAAAGCCGTTCTCATGCGCCCATCGATTGCGCGTCTCCCTCAATTCGCTGACCAGAGAGCGCTCGGCAAAACCCAGCGTTTTCCCAAAAATGGGCGTCCAGAGCTGCCACATAATGTGTAGCAGCGCCTGGACATCCAGAATCAGCGCATTCTCTTCTTTGGTAAAATAGGGTTTTTCAGCGCATCGGCGGCGCGATACTGCCAGTCCTTGCCATAGGCTGCCTTCAGCTCTCGCTCCACAAACGGGGCCAGCCCTTCCTTCAGCAGCGCCAGCCCCCGCCCGATGCGCTCGTGGTAACTCATCGTCATGAAATATGCATCCTTCTCTTAAAACAGACTGCTCTGCACGGTCTCGCCCTCGGAC
>DASZXF010000668.1:0-1937 GCA_035546055.1 Ktedonobacteraceae bacterium | reverse complement strand
AGCGCCCGCTTATCCAGCCGAGGCGATTTTCAGGCAGCATAGGGGAAAGGACCAGAAGAATCAGTGAGAATAAGAGTGAAAGTGAAAGTGAAACCCTGACCCTGTTTCTCCAGATCTTCGAGGGGATAGAGATGATTACAGAGCACATGGAGCTGCTGGAAAGCGCGTTCGGCCAGGAAAGCAAAGAAACAGCCAGTGCGCGTGAATAGAGGGCCAGCTATCCCATAAGAAGCCGGAGCGGCGGGCGCGACCTGCCGTCCCGGCTTCTTCTTTGCTTCTTTGCCTGCCGTTCCGCCAGCTCTGCTGGGACATATGGCCGGGCTAACCAGGGATCGTTGACAGGCGCGCCGCCAAAATGGTATATATCCAGCTATGTTATTCAATGAATTTTGCTGTGAAAACGGTGTTTTTCATTGAACCACTCTTGGCGCAGTTGTCATATTCAGGTGTTCGCTCCAGAAAGGGCAAAAGGATGGATATTGTACTTGCTTGCTCGGACCAGGGACCGATGTGTACCCTTGAAAGCTCGGACGACTGTGAGCACGTGCGGGTTGTTGTCCGCGATATGAGTGAAAAGGCAGCCAGCCAGGTGTTTGCCAGGTATCGTCTGGGTCAGATCGTGGGCGGACGCCTGGCCTGGGTCAACATTTCCGCGCTGCGCCGGCTGGCCCGCGAGAGCGCGGACCTGACCTGGGATGTGCGCGTGGAGAAGGTGGTGGATGGCGCGGAGCGGCAGGGCCGTCTGAGCACGCAGCGCGCGCATATTTGCTGCCCCTGTGAATGGGAGGCGGGCGTGCTCAAAGCGGCGGAGATGGTCAGGCGCAGAGCCTCGCGCGGAGCGGCGCAGGCGCTTGGCGTGGCCGGCGTTTGACAGCGTGAAAAGAAAGATGGTACTATTCATGCGGCGAATGCTGTGTTTGTCTGGTAAAATGCCTGATTTTGCCTGGTGTCTCTACTCAGTGTGCTGAAAGAAGGAAGTTGTTCGTGGGCGCAAGCGGCTCAATTACAGTCAAAGATGTAGCCCGGCGAGCTGATGTCTCGGTCGGGACGGTTTCTCGTGTTTTTCATAATCATAGCAATGTCACCGAAGAGATTCGGACGCGTGTCTTGCAGGCTGCCGAGGAACTGGGCTACAAAAAAGCGCTCATCCAGGAGCCTGCGCACAACCGTAGCCGCGTGTTGAAAGAGATCGGCTTCCTGTACTGCTCGTTTGTGGACGATAGCGCCACGGCCAGCAATCCTTTCTGGTCGCATATTTTGCGCGGGGTGGAGCGTGAAGCGGATCGTGCCAATATCAAGCTGACCTATAAGGCGATCAGCAATCTCGCCTCGACGCCGCGCGAACTGGCGGCGGCCATTCAGGATATGAAACTGGATGGGATTCTGCTGGTGGGTCCGGCTGAACGCGAAACCATCGAACTCTTTCAGCAGACCGGCTTTCCCCTGGTGCTGGTTGACAACCATGTGCCGGGTCTCTCGGTCGATTCGGTCCTGTGCGATAATTTTGAAGGTGCGAAGCTGGCGGTCAGCTATTTAATTGAGCAGGGCCATCAACACATCGCCTTTATCGGCGGCCCCGTGCTGGCAGGTCCGCGTCCCCTGAATAAAATCTACACCCTGGAGCGCCGCTCGGCAGGCTACCGTACCGCGCTGCTGGACGCCGGTCTGCCCGTCGATTATCGCCTTTTTGAAACCAGCCACCTCGATCCCCAGAGCGGCTACGAAGCCTGCCAGCGCCTTTTAGCGCGCGGAAACGAGATGAGCGCGATTTTTTGCGCCAACGATGAAATTGCCCTGGGCGCCATGAAGGCTCTCCAGGAGGCCGGCAAACAGATTCCCCGCGATATCTCCCTGGTCGGTTTCGACGACATCGCCCTGGTCGGACATCTCAATCCAGCCCTGACGACGGTACGCATCAATAAAGATGTCCTGGGCGC
>DASZXF010000667.1:0-7916 GCA_035546055.1 Ktedonobacteraceae bacterium | reverse complement strand
TTGGGCTCATCATGCTGTGTTGTTTCCAGCTTTCGTGTCATTCGTCAACAGCGTCCAAAAAGAGGGGGGCGGGGCGCAACACGCTTGAGGCCGCCTCAGAAAAGTTGGGGATGACTCATGGCAGGGGACGGGAAAGCGGAGGCCTCCGCTTTCCTGTCCCCTGCGTGCATATCTGCATAGCGCTTGCACCGGTTAATGCAAAGGGCGCCGGCTGGCAAGACGAAATGAGGGACAGCCATATAATCTATTATGGCTGGGCATCTGCGTCGACGAAGACGGGGCCAGGACGGCGAATGAGCGAATTGCGCGGGGAAGAACTGCCACGGCTGCCCAGAGGACCGGTGCTCAGTCCGCCGAATTGCATGGTCGGCTGAGACGAGGCCTGCTGATAAGAGGGCGTCTCAGTGGTGCTGACCTTCTCAGAGCGCTGCATCTCCAGACCCTGACGCAGAGTCATCATATCGCGCAAGAAACAGGCCACGGCTGAGGCCGCCGAGCCTTTGTCCTTCGAGTTTTCAAAGCGGCGCGCGTTAGCCTCACCGGCAGCCTGAGCGGCCTGAGCAATCGGATCATTCGTTTTGGCGCCATAGGCATCCTGGAAAATATCATCCCAACCGCTCCAGCGTCCACGCAGGGGCTTCCAGCCGAGCTGGCTATCGCTGATGGTGCGCCATTTCTCTTCGGTGAACTGCATCCAGTCATCGAGCAGACGGGAGATGGCCTGAACCTGCTGGCGCAGGCGCTCTTCTTCATCCGAGGAACGCTGGGGATAGGGCTGCGGGAAACCATCTGTTTGCTGCTGTCCGCCAAACATGCCGTTGTTCATGCCCGGGAAATTCATGGTTGGCTGATTGACCAGGCCAGGATTGGGCAACATGCCCGAATTGGGGAACATACCGGAGCCGCCGAAAGCCGAGAAATCGGGAGCCGCCTGCCCGTTGGGCATGTTCAACATAGGAATCTCGGTGCCTGCCGGCAACTCACCTACAATCTGTATACCACTGGCCCCCAGGAGAGGATTCATCATGATGGTCGAACCATCCGAAAGCACCACGCTCTCCGAGAAACCAGACATGCTACCGATGACAATTTCTTCGTGACCAACCGCGTCAAGAATGCGCCAGGCCAGGCGAGGATGCTTGATGGCCCACCAGACACGCCGGGCAATAAAGGTGCTGGCAAAAGTAAAGTTCACAATCAGCCAGACCACACCGCGCACCGCAATCCAGTTGAGCAGAGCAATGATGACGATCATGTACCAGACATCGCGCTGGCCCACCTCTTCAATAAAGGTCAGTACAGCGGCCACGGTCAGACTAGGGTCGCGCAACGGATTGATGAAATCCAGAATGCGCCAGAACCACTTACGTTCTGTCTTTGCTTTCAAGCTACACTCCTCTCGGCCTTTGCTCCCCTTCTCCGCCTCTGGCCGCCAGCACTAGTGATGCGGCAGACGCGGCAGGTAAAGCATCCAATGCACCAGGCCGACTCCTCTTTCTATACTGCTCAGGGATCGCTTGTGTGACTCCTACCCTGATGGACCGGGACACATCGGTGACGCTTTTTCTGGCAAATATCTATGCGGATAAATGCCTTCTCCTATTATCACCCATCACAGCCCAAAGTTGGTATACGTTGGACTATTTCGGTACCAATGTACCACTACGCCGTTTCTTCATCTTATATTTTTGCTTCTAACACCACTTATATATACTTTTGCTGGATTTGCAAAAGCTCGCCGATGCCTGTTTCGGCCAGATCCAGCATGGCATTCATGGTATTGCGGCTGAACACGCCACCCTCGCCAGTCCCCTGCACTTCAATGAACTCGTGTTCGGCGGTCATCACCACATTAAAATCAACGGCGGCGCGCGAGTCTTCCGCGTAACACAGGTCCAACACTATTTCTCCCTCCACCACACCTACGCTGATGGCCGCGACCGCTGTGCGCAACGGATGGGCGGACAACAGACCCTGAGCGACGAGATACGAGCAGGCGCGGTGCAGGGCGATATATGCGCCCGTGACCGAAGCGGTCCGCGTGCCGCCATCAGCCTGCAAAACATCGCAGTCCAGGGTGATGGTGCGCGGTCCCAGAGCGGTGAGATCAACGGCGGCGCGCAACGAGCGCCCGATCAGACGTTGAATCTCCTGGGTGCGTCCGCTGATCTTCCCGCTGCGCTCGCGCGCATTGCGCGTATGCGTGGCGCGCGGCAGCATATTGTACTCGGCAGTCACCCAGCCCTGGCCTTTGCCCTCCAAAAAAGGCGGCACCTTCTCCTCCACCGAGGCAGTGCAGAGGACACGCGTTTGACCGGCCTCTATCAACACCGACCCCTCGGCATAGCCCAGAAAGTCTACCGAGAGCTTCACAGGGCGTATTTGAGTCCGCGAACGGCCATCGATCCGTATCATATATGAGAATCCGTCCTTTCAACGATTACTATTATAGAGAAATGCGCGGGAAAACGAGAGAGTGTTGCCTTGAAAGTAGGAAAATTGGCCCATCCCGCCATTAATGTGGTACTATTATCTAAAAGGGTCTTGTGTATCAACCATGCACAATGATGTGCCACATTTCTTCAAGCTACAGCAATGAGTGCTACGCTGGCCAGAGTCAGGTTAAGGATTTCCAGAGAAAGTATCAAAGGACGCAGGGAACAGGCAACGCTCTGATTTAGAAAGGATCAGCATGTCCAGACCCATAAACATCGAATCTGCCAGGCCGAAAGCTGCCAGGCCGCAACTCCATGCCAAACGCTTGATAATCGCAACCAATCGTGGCCCCGTAGAATATTACGTGACCCAGAACGGGAGCCTGAAAGCGCGCAGGGGTTCCGGCGGCGTAATTACGGCTCTGATTGAAGCAGGTAGTCAGATGGAAATGAGCTGGGTGGCAATGGCGATGACCGAAGGAGATCGGTTAGCGGTGAAAGAAGCGCCGCAGAAAGGACGTTTAGCATCACCGGTTCATGGAAATAAACTCCATCTCCATTACGTGGTAATCCCGAAAGCGGCCTACCGCAAACATTATGAGATTATCAGCAACCAGGTGCTCTGGTTTCTTCAGCACTATCTCTACGATCCCACCGGTTTTTCGATCACGCCCAAAAAGATTCAGGACGCGTGGGAAAACGGCTATCGCCTGGCCAACCAGGCCATCGCCGAGGCGGTTTGCGCGGAGATAGAGAGTGAAAACAGCCGACCGATAGTTATGCTTCATGACTATCATCTCTACCTGGCGCCTCAGATGATTCGCCAGAGACATCCAACCATTGCCATGCAGCAATTCATCCATATTCCCTGGCCGGATGCGCGCTGCTGGCATTTCTTGCCCAGCAATATCGCCCAGGATATCTATCAAGGTCTGGCGGGCAACGATATCATCGGCTTCCAGACCGAGCGTGATGCTCGCAACTTCCTGGAAGGTGCTCGTACTGTGCTGGAAGGCGCGGTGGTCGACTTCGAGGAAGGCGCACTCTGGTGGCAGGGACAGCGTACTCAGGCGCGCTCTTATCCTATCTCGATCTCTGTCACCGCCGAGCGTAAGCTGGTAAAAAGCGCGGCAGGGAAACGCGGGGCGGAGCGCATTCACCCGTTACTCAATGAGTATACGATTATGCGCGTGGATCGCATCGAGCCGACCAAGAATATTCTGCGCGGTTTCCAGGCCTATGAACAGATGCTGGAAGACCATGCGGAACTACACGGCAAGGTCAATTTCCTGGCCTTCCTGGTGCCTTCGCGCCAGAGTTTGCCCGAATACAAACGCTATACGGCTGATGTGATGAAAATCATCAACAAGGTCAACAAGAAATACGGTACGCCCGACTGGCAGCCCATCACAGCCTTCTGTCAGAATGACCGCACACTGGCACTGGCGGCCATGCAATTCTATGATGTGCTGATGGTCAATCCGATTATTGACGGCATGAATCTGGTCGCCAAAGAAGGCCCGGTGGTCAATCAGAACAATGGTGTCCTGCTGCTCTCACGTACCGTTGGCGCGTTCCAACAACTGGGGAAAGCCAGCATTCCTACCTCCCCGACTGATGTCGCTGAGACTGCTCAGGCGCTTTACAAGGCGCTGACCCTGCCAGAAGAGGAGCGGCATCGCCTCTCGACAACAGCCCGCCTGGTGGTTGAGCGGCAGGATCTCGATGCCTGGATGCTGCGCCAGATCGCCGATATCAACGATCTGCTGGATCGCCACACCACACGTTTGCCCCCGAGCGCGAAATCCGGCATGGCCTCGTTCAACGCCGACAGCGACCATACGCCCTCTCAGCTTGTCGGCTCACACGACTGGACCGTGAACGCGGTCTAACACCGAAGATAAGCCCAATCCAGACCTGATAGATACCAGAAGCGGAAGTCCTTGCGCCAATGCGAGGACTTCCGCTCTCTTCTTGCCAAACATCCGCTCAGTTCAGGGTTTTACTGCCTTGCCATTGCATCTGCTCAACAATTGTTTGACCCGGGCCATAGGAGGTGCTCTGTATGCTGAAAAGAGATCCGCGAGACATCTGTCGGCTCATGGAAATGGGTCGCGTCAGGAGGTGTGCTTGCGGGTTTTCTTGTATAAATGGGGCGAGATGGAGTTGGCAAGCGTGGAGGGTGCAGAGGGATGCTTTTTTCTGCTATGATTAGGCAAGGAAAGAATGAGAGGTGCAGAATATGTTAGCAACCAGTTCGCTGGTACTCCTGGCACGCGGCCTGCGCCAGCGTTGCCCGGTCTGTGGCAAAGGCAAAATTTTTCAAGGTTTCTTTAAAACATATGAGCGTTGCCCGGTTTGCGGCTTCATTTTTGAGCGCGAACCTGGTTACTATACCGGCGCCATCGCGGCCAATTTGATTCTGACCGAGCTGGTCCTGACCATTGTGGCCGTTCCCGTGGCAGCCAGCCGGTCTGTCTCGCTGCCGGTGATGATCGCCATGGGCGTGACACTGCCAATCCTTTTACCGCTCCTCTGCTATCGACCCACCAAAAGCATCTGGATGAGCTTTGATCATATTGTCCATCCCGTTGATGACCGGCCCTATCGATGAAGGTTTTCCGCTTCTGTGATCCTGGCACCTTTCGGCTATCCTGCCATCTCTGAGTAGCCAAATGAGATTATCTATGGTAAAGTCCCTTGTTGGATGAATTTCAAGCATACCGGAGTCAGAGATATGGAACATACCGAAGTAGATTTCCAGGGTGAGAGACCGGTGCTCAACATCAGCGGTAATAAGGTAGGGCTGGGGCCATTGCAAAAAAGCATGGCGCCAGCATTTCTGCGCTGGGAAAACGATTTTGCCGTTTCTGCGATGTCCGGGGAGGCGCTACGTCCGCTCAGCCTGGAGCAACTGGAGGAGCGTTTCGAGCGCCATTTGCGAGAGACACACACCTGGCAGATTACCTTCGCGATCTATGAACTGGCCAGTATGCAGGTGATTGGCTCGACCGCGCTGAGGAATATCGATAAAACGCACCGCACAGCCGAATACCGCATTGTGATCGGCGAGAAAAGCTGCTGGGGCAAGGGATATGGTACGGAAACGACTATTCTGATGCTGGATTACGCTTTTATGGTGCTGGGTCTGCATAACGTTGTTTTACATACCTTTGGCTATAACGAGCGAGCGGTACGCGCGTATACGCGCGCGGGTTTTCGCGTGATAGGCCGCCAGCGCGAGGCAGCACGCCTGGGCGATCAGGTGCATGATGTGATTTTTATGGATTGCCTGGCGACCGAATTCCGCAATCCGCTCAAACGAGTAATAGATTTGCCCTGACGGCTTAACCGACTCTATCAGCAAGCCACCAGATAGCAGGTGATATACTAAAAGGAGTGTTGTCCACACACTCCTTCTTATTTTGTAGCCATGATGAGAGCTGCCAGCGAAGGCAGCGTGATGTGAGGAAAGCAATGCCGGAAAATTACCAGTTTATCCTGGTCGAACGCGACGAGCGAGTTGGTATTGTCACGTTAAATCGCCCCAAAGAACTGAACGCGCTGAGCACAGGCGTCATCGCCGAAGTCGCCAGCGCCCTCAGCGCTTTCGACCGGGATGAGAGTATTCGCTGTATGATTATTACCGGTGCCGGAGACAAAGCTTTTGCCGCCGGCGCGGATATTAAAGAGATGGCGGGCAAAACGCCCATTGAGATGATGCAGGGCGGTTTTGAGGCCTGGCAAACCCTGAGACATCTTCACAAACCGCTCATCGCGGCGGTTGGCGGCTACGCCCTGGGCGGCGGCTGCGAACTGGCCATGCACTGCGACCTGATTGTGGCCTCCGAAAACGCGCGTTTTGGCCAGCCGGAAATCAACCTGGGCATCATCCCCGGCGCGGGCGGCACGCAGCGCCTGGCGCGTACTCTGGGCAAATTTCTCACCATGGAAATGGTACTGACCGGTAAACAGTTCACCGCCCAGGAGATGGCGGCTCATGGCCTGGTCAACCGCGTTGTGCCCAGAGGCGAGCATCTCAACGAAGCCCTCAAGCTGGGCAAAGAACTGGCGAGCAAAGCGCCCATCGCCCTGCGCCTGGCCAAAGAGGCAGTGCAGGCAGCCTTTGAAACCTCGCTTGCCGAGGGTCTGGAAATCGAGCGCAAAAACTTTTTCCTGCTCTTTGCCTCCGAGGATATGCGCGAAGGCATGCAGGCCTTTATCGAAAAACGTCAGGCTGATTTCCAGGGGAGATAAAACATGGAACAGGCGGTTATTCTCTCAGCAGTACGCACGCCCATCGGACGCTATAACGGCGGCTTAAAGGACGTGCGCCCGGACGATCTGGCCGCGCTGACCATCGCGGAGGCGATACGGCGGGCGGGTATTGAGCAGGCAAGCATTGAAGATGTCATTCTGGGCTGTGCCAACCAGGCGGGTGAGGATAATCGCAATGTCGCCCGCATGGCGCTGCTCCTGGCCGGTCTGCCTGTTCACGTCGCCGGGCAAACCATCAACCGACTCTGCGGTTCAGGCTTGCAGGCCATCAACAGCGCCGCCCAGGCTATCGCGGTCGGCGCGGGCGATACCTTTGTAGCGGGAGGCGTGGAAAGCATGACGCGCGCGCCCTTCGTGCTGGGCAAATCCGCCAGCGCCTTTGGTCGCGACCTCCAGTTGCAGGACACCACCCTGGGCTGGCGCTTCATCAATCCGCGCCTGTCGGCCATGCATCATCCTTACAGCATGGGCGAAACAGCGGAGAACGTCGCCGAGAAATACGCCGTCAGCCGCGAGGAGCAGGACGCCTTCGCCCTGCGCAGCCACCAGCGTGCCATCGCGGCTCAGCGCGCGGGCCGTTTCGCTGACGAAATACTGCCCGTGAGCGTGCCTCAGAAAAAAGGCGAGCCCATCGTCGTCTCCATCGACGAGCAGGCCCGCGCCGACACCTCACTGGAAAAACTCGCCGCGCTCAAACCGGTCTTCCGCAAAGGCGGCAGCGTCACTGCTGGCAACTCGGCGGGCATCAACGATGGCTCAGCCGCGCTGGTGCTTATGGCCGCCAGCCGCGCCAGCCAGCTCGGTCTGCGCCCCCGCGCGCGCATCGTCGCCAGCGCCGTCGCGGGCGTAGATCCCGCCTACATGGGCCTCGGCCCCATTCCAGCCTCGCGCAAAGTCCTGCAACGGGCGGGTCTGACCATCAACGACATGGACCTGATCGAAATCAACGAAGCCTTCGCCTCGCAATCCCTGCGCTGCGCCAGCGAACTGGAGATCGATCAGGAAAAGCTCAACGTCAACGGCGGCGCCATCGCCCTCGGTCATCCCCTCGGCTGCAGCGGTGCCCGCATCGTCGTCACCCTGCTCCACGAACTGGAGCGCCGGGGCGGACGCTACGGCCTCGCGACCATGTGCATCGGCGTCGGCCAGGGTATCGCCACCATCATCGAACGTCTCTAAAAAGCCAGGCTGGAGAGGCAGACA
>DASZXF010000666.1:0-4648 GCA_035546055.1 Ktedonobacteraceae bacterium | reverse complement strand
TGTGCCGGATCTCCCGCGTGCATTTGCGGAGATCAGACGTGTGCTCAGACCAGACGGCTACTTCTACGCGTCCACTTTCAGCGAGAAGATTCTGGCCGAAGTAGCGCACTTTAGTCGGGCGGCAGGTATTCCCTCCTGGCTGGGTACCGTCGACTTTAGCCTTGAGAATGGGTGCGAAAAGCTCTCCGCCGTCTTCTCATCTGTTGAGTTGCGCCACCTGGAGAACACGCTGACCATTACAGCGGCGGAGCCACTGGTCGAACTGGTGCGCACTGGGACGACTGACGCGCACGGCCACGAAGCGAAATTTCATGAGTTGAACCGGCTGGTCCAGCAAGAACTGGAGCAACATGGCGCGATTCGCACCAATGTAGACCATGCCCTCTTTGAGGCGTCTGGCTTCCGCGCATGACGCCTGCGCCGATGCCCGGAGGTTTTTCAGGAGACGGGGCAAGGCGAACGGAACGGCGCCGGTATCGTCGGCTGGTCGGTGTGATCTTTCGTGTGGCCTGGGAGCCGGATGGCACAAAGCCCACCTCGGTCAGCGCGGACGGCACAGTTCAGATCGGGCAGCCACGGCCCTGAGAAAAAGGGAGATGAGCAGGAACGCTCATCTCCCTCCGTGCTCGCGAAGAGAGGGGTTACGGCTTGAAAAGGGAGATAGCCGGATTTGCCATACCGCTCCAGTTAAAGAGCGCCTGGTTGTCCCATCCATCGCCTGAACTCGGATTGGTGGGGTCCCAGCCATTGCCAGGAGTCGCGATCCACGTCGGCTCCCAGTAGAAAACTCCGATGGCTCCGCCTGCGCGAGCCGCCGCCAGGGTATCGCGGAACTCATTGTACTGGCCCGTCCAGGTCGCCGGATAGCCAGCGCAGGGAGTCGAAGAACTGATCGAATTAGGCTCGCTGTCCGCGTTATTCGCGGTAAACGGATACGCCGTCTCGGCAATGATGACATTTTTGCCGTAGCGCGACTTCATATCCGCTACCACGCTGGTCATATTGGACATCGAGCCATGCCAGTAGCAATAGTAGGACAGGCCAGTGATATCCCATTTCACGCCCGCCGCCTTGATGCCATCGTAGAACCAGCGCGCATGGGCATCGCTATCCGCGTCCGCCGTATGGATAATCACCTGCGTGCCGCTGTTGCAGGCCTTGGTCGCGTTGTAGCCCTGATTCAGCAAAAGCGCCAGATTGGTAAAATTGTTGTTAATCACTTCGCCGGTCGTCCAGAGCATCCCGACATTGATTTCATTGCCGATCTGCACGCTGTCCGGGGTCGCGCCTTCGGACTTCAGCGAACTGCACACATTATAGGTGTAATTGTAGACATCGCTCTCAAGCTGGCTCAGGCTATGGCTGGCCCAGGCAGCCGGCTTGGTCTGGTGGCCAGGATCGGCCCAGGTATCCGAGTAGTGAAAATCAATCATCAACTTCAGCCCTCTGGCCTTGACCGTCTTCGCGAAGGTCAGCACTCTGGCTTCGTTGTTGTAGCCGTTAGCCGGGTTGACCCAGATGCGCAGGCGCACATAGTTCACGCCGTTATCTTTGAGAATCTGGAGAGGATCGCCCGCTGCGCCATTGGCATAGTAAAACCTGGCCCCCAGGTCTTCCGCATGTTGCAACGACGAAACATCCGCTCCCAGCATACTGAGCGTCGAGGCCGCGTGCGCGGGTGTGGCTCGCGTGGTGCTGATGACCACGCTCAGCACCGTCACGATGGTCACCATGAAAACGAGGGATAATCTGAATAATCTGGTCGCCATTGTCATTCTCCTGTTCGTCCTTGTAAGGATAATGGAAGAGGAAGCCTCTTCTGCGGGGAGGTACATCCTGCCTCGCCTTGTGCCGCGTTTCTGTTGTTCACCTCCTCTTTACAGCGCGCGCCGCCTGCGGCGGCGAAAAGGGGTGAATGGGGACACCCCATATTCCGGCAGAGGACTGGCCGCCCTCTGCACATCCGCCGCTGTTTCGCCGGGATGAATGGGGATGCCCCATATTCCGGTGAAAGACGGCAGCTCGCCTCATTTTGCCAGTACAACCTCTCGTGCGTATGTCCGAGCAGGAACAGCTATGATTTCGCGCTGACGCAGGACCAGCGAGGGTCCGCTGCTGGTATAAAAAGGGCTTAGCGAGAGGGTAAGGGGGCCGTGGATTGGCGAATGATCAACTCGGGGGCGATCAGGCGTACCAGCGGCTCCGGGTGTCCTTCCCGAATCAGGCCCAGTAAGAGTTCGGTTGCTTCCTTTGCCAGTTGGAATTTGGGAATAGCCACGGTCGTCAGGGGAGGACGAATATGGGCCGAGACCACAATATCGTCGAGTCCAACGATTGAGATATCCTGGGGAATACGCAGGCCCGCGTCCAGAATGGCCTCGTGTGCGCCAAGGGCCATCCAGTCAGTTGTGGCGAAGATGGCGGTAGGACGCACAGGGGCGGTGAGAAATTTGTGCGCGGCGGCGTATCCGCTTTCCAGGGTGGCATGTCCCTGGCGAATCATGTCAGGGGCGAGGGATAAACCGGCATCCCGCAGGACAGAGCGAAAGCCCTCCAGGCGCAGGGTTTGTTCAGGTTCGGAGACGATAATGCCGATCTCGCGATGACCCAGGGCCAGCAAGTGCTCAGCCGCCAGCGCGCCGGCCCGGCGAAAATCCACGCTGACCTGCGGCATCCCCTCTGGCGATTCGTTTTCCTGCCAGTCGCAGAGCACCATGGGCAGGCCGCGCTGAAAGTGCTCCGCGATATCCCCGATGTCCATACTGGAGCCCATGACAATCACCCCATCCACCCAGCGACTGACCAGGCGCTCCAGGTGTTGCCGGCCCTGTTGAAAATCGTAGCACGTATTGCACAGCAACATCTGATAGCCATGCCGGCTGGCCGTGCGCTCAATCGCCTCGGCGATTTCGGGGTAAAACGGATTGGCGATGGTTGGCAGAATAAAGCCCAGGGTGTCGGTTTTCCCCTGCGCCAGGCTGCGCGCCAGCATATTTGGGCGATATCCCAGTTCTGCGGCGCATTTGAGAATGCTCTGACGCGTGGCCTCGCTCACCTTGCCTTTGCCCTTGAGAGCGTTCGCCACCGTCGTTTGCGTTACTCCCACCGCCACCGCGATGTCCTGCAGCGTTGCCATCATATCCTCCGTTGTCCTGCCTGAAGTTTAGCGCTAAACCTTGTTCAATAGTAACCGGTTTAGCGCTAAATGTCAAGGGCTTGCGCTGGATAGACGCAATGATGGCTGCCAATTTGGAGGGGTTCTATAGTGGAAGTGGTGTAGAGACTGACCAGGTGTGGGAAACGCACGACGAGGCCTTTACGCTGCTGCATACAAAATAGGATAAAAGATCAAGGAGAAATCGATGAATCCATTGGTAAGTTTTGACTGGCCAGAAGGTCGCTCCAAGCAACTGGCCTACATCAGTCAGGATCGTCATATTCATGAATTTCATGTGGGCATTGGCGGGGTCTGGCAGCACACGGATCTGAGTATGCTGGCCAGCGCTCCCCTGGCGACCAGCCGCTTCCTCGTCGGCTACGCCTGGCCGCTGGAAGGGACCAAGCAGATCGCATACCTGGGACATGGCGGACATATCCACGAGTTGCAGGTGTCGGTTGGTGGTTCCTGGCAGCATACGGATCTGAGCGCCGCCGCTGGTGCGCCTCCCGCTGTGCAGATCACCGCTGGCTATAGCTGGACCGCCGGCAACTCCAAGCAGATTGTCTTTGTCGGCGATGATGCTCACCTGCATGAGCTGTACCTGGAGCCTGGTCGTCCGTGGCGCCATGTTGATCTGACCGCCCTGACCGGCGCGCCCCTGCCCGGCAGCCATGCCATGGTGGGCTATGAGTGGATCGAGCGCTGCTCGAAACAACTGGTCTATGTCGGACGCGACGGCCATCTGCACGAACTGTTCTTGCAGGTTGGCGGACACTGGGAGCACTCGGATCTGACTTTGCTGGTCAATGCCCCGCGCACGACCGATGTTATGGTGGGCTACGAGTGGCGCGATGGACGCTGCCAGCAGATCGCGATGGTCAGCGAGGATGGGCATGTCCACGAACTGTACATGGCGGCTGGCCAGACCTGGCAGCATGCCGACCTGAGCGCCATCACCGGCGCGCCGCCCGCGATCAACGCCCTGACCGGTTACGCCTGGGATAGCGGCCACTCCAAGCAGATTTCCTACGTAGGCCAGGATGGACACATCCATGAACTCTATGTTGAGGCCGGCAAAAACTGGCAGCATGTTGATCTGACCGAGCTTTCATGCGCTCCTCTGACCCAGGTAGCGGCTCTGGCCGGCAATGCCTGGGCGGCTGGTGAATCCAAGCAGGTGACGTATGTGGGCAATGATGGGAATGTGCGCGAACTCTGGATGCCTCGCCACGACGATTGGAAGGCGACCGATCTGAGCAAGATCGTGCTGGCGGTGCCGGCGCGCTTCTAAAGCGTAAGGCGACTATTTCGCTGTTCTGCTGCAACGAAAGGAGCGGAAAATATGCCCCAGTGTCAACAGTGTGGCAATGAATACGACAAGGCTTTCCAGGTCATTATGAGCGATCAGCAGCGCTATACCTTCGATAGCTTTGAGTGCGCCGTTGCCAAACTGGCGCCGACGTGCTCACATTGCGGGTGCCGCATCAT
>DASZXF010000665.1:0-3352 GCA_035546055.1 Ktedonobacteraceae bacterium | reverse complement strand
CCCAGCAGCGTTTGCTGCTTGAGGTTGCGTGGGAGGCTTTTGAAGATGCCGGTCTGCTCTTTAGCGAGGTAGCGGGCAGCAATACCAGCGTCTCCATCGGGGTCGGCTGGGGCGATTATCTCCGCCTGCTGACGCGGAACTGGTCGCGTATCGATCGATATGCGTTGACAGGAAATGCCTCTTCGGTCGTGGCGAACCGTCTCTCGTACACCTTCGATTTGAGAGGGCCGAGCGTCTCTCTCGATGTGGGCTGCTCTTCATCGCTTATGGCTGTCTATCTGGCCTGTCAGAGCCTGTGGACTGGTGAGTCTGACCTCGCTCTGGCTGGTGGTGTGCATTTGCTGCTCTCTCCTGATGGCTCGCTCATTATTTCAAAGGCTGGCTTTCTCTCCTCTGATGGTGTCTGCCGGGCACTCGACGCGCAGGCCAATGGGACTGTTCTGGGCGAAGGAGCTGGCGTCGTGCTGCTGAAGCGCCTCTCGCAGGTGCAGCCATCGGATCGGGTATACGCTGTCATTTGCGGCGTAGAGGCGAATCATAATGGGCAGACGGATAAAATTATTGCGCCCAGCCAGGCTGCTCAGGTTGAGCTGTTGCGCAAGACCTATCGCAACGCGAAGATTGATCCAGCCGAGCTCGATTATATCGAACTGCATGGCATGGGCTTTTTACGCGGCGATGCCGTAGAGGCCAACGCACTGGGTGAAGTTCTCTCCGGGGAGGGCCGGAGAACGCATGCCTGTTTAGTTGGCTCGGTGAAAACCAATATTGGCGACCTGGAATCGGCGGCGGGGATTGCCAGTCTGATCAAGGTTGCTCTCGCGCTCTATCATCGCGAGATTCCTCCGAGCCTGCATTTTACACAAAGAAATCCTGATATTTCTTTGCGAGATTGGCAGCTCGCCGTCCCTCTGACCTGCGAACCCTGGCCTGAGAAGGAGAAGCTGCCGCTGGCCGGGGTGACGACACTCGCGCTGGCCGGAGCGAATGTCCACGCGGTCGTATCCGCGCCCTCCTCCAGAATTTCGTTGGAGAGCCAGGCAGGTGAGGGATGGAACGAGACGGAGTTCCTTCTCCCTCTTTCCGCGCATACGCCGGAGGCGCTGCGAGCGTATATTTCCTCCTGGAAGGATTTTCTGGCGGAGGAGAGCATTTCTCCAGCCCACTGGCAGAGAATTTGCTCGACAGCCAGTCTGCATAGAATGCATCGGCGGCATCGTTGTGCGCTGGTTAGCCGAACGCCCGAACAGGCGATCCACCTGCTCGATGCGTTTTTGCGGGAGACGGAGCTACAGAGCGCTTCCCAGGAGGAGCAGCCTTCTCATCTGAGCTTCCTCTTTCCTCATGAGGGGATTCTGCCGGAGGAGATCGATGGCGAACTGTTGCGACGCGAGAGGGTGTTGCAGGCGACGTTACGTGCGTGCAATCGCTTTTTGCGGGAGCAGAAGGGGATTACGTTCTTAGAGGAAACCTCTCAGGCTCCTCTCGCGTTCTCCTCTGAGCCATCGACAAAGAGACTGGCCGCCTTTGCTCTCCAGCTTGCCCTGGTTGATCTCTGGCACGCCTGGGGAATCGTTCCGACGGGGGTAACAGGAGGCGGTTGGGGCGAGGTCGCAGCCGCCTACGCAGCGGGCGCACTCTCACTTGAGGCGGCTCTGAGCCTGGTTACGCCCGCTGTTGAAGAGGGAGGCGCCCTGGGAGGAGGAACGCTGCGCTGCGCCATGTATTCTTTGCACGCGGGCTTTTTGCCGGCGGGCAGCTCTCTAGCGGAAGATCATTGGGAGATATGGAGAAGGCGAGAGCCTGAAACGCGGGATCTCTGGCAGAAGAGCGAGTGGATAGACCAGCTTAACGCCGAGATCGTGCTTATACTGGGAGCGACATCCGCCTCCACTGAGGCACTGGCCGCGCGTGAGGGTCAGCAGAACGCTCAGGTAACTCTGCTTCCCACGCTTCAGGGTGCTCGCTCTCCCAGGGAGAGTATGCTTCAGGCACTTGGCACACTTTATGTACTGGGATATACAATCAACTGGTCTGCGCTGTACGAGCCGTCCTCTCCGGTTAATCAGTGCGTTAGCCTGCCTCCTTTCCCCTGGCAGCGCGAACGCTGCTGGCCGAACTGGTTAACGGTCGAGGAGATCAGCACGCCTCCTGAGATGCGAGATGGCTTATCTGCCGTGTCCCAGGCTCCGGCGCTGACTTTTGCCGAGCAGCTTTCAACGCGCTCGCTTGAGGAGGCGCTTGTCGCACTGTGGGCGGAGATCCTGGGAGTTGAGCAGCTAGACGCCCAGGCTCATTTCTTTGAGCTGGGAGGCCATTCGTTATTGGCAACCCGGTTGATTACCCGTATTCGCACCGCCTGTCAGGTGGATCTTCCCTTGAACGCGCTGCTTAGTGCCCCGACGCCCGCTGCCTGCGCTGAACTCATCCTCCGGCAAAAAGAGGCAGGCGAACACGCGGAGCAGCTTTCACCCGCTTTCCCTGAAGTACCGTCCAATCTGGAGCAGCGCTACCTTCCCTTTCCGACCACCGAGGTCCAGCAGGCATACTGGCTGGGGCGGGATGTGCCTTTCGAGTCAATTCGCGTCGGAAATCACGGGTATATTGAAGTGGCAGCCAGAGATCTTGATGTGCCGCGCTTCAACCAGGCCATTCAGCGCCTGGTTGATCGGCATGAAATGTTGCGCGCAGTTATGTTGCCTGATGGGCAGCAGCAGATCCTGCCAGGCGTTCCTCCCTTTGAGGCAACCATTATTGATCTGCGTGGAGAGTCCGCGCAAGAGGCCGCCACTCGCCTGCAAGAGATACGTCAGGAGATGGACCATCAGATTCTGCCGGTTGATCGCTGGCCCTCGTTTGACATCCGCATTCTGTTGCTTGATGAGCGGAACGCCCAGATTCATCTAAGCGTGGAGGTGCTCTTCGTCGATGCCTGGAGTACCCATCTCCTCATTCAAGAGTTTCTGCAGTTCTATCGCTCTCCTGAGATTCAGCTTCCTGCCTTGGAACTTTCCTTCCGTGACTACGTATTGGCTGAAGCCGCATTACTAACGACGGAGTTCTATCGACGCTCTGAGGAGTATTGGAAGCAGCGTCTGGCTGATCTCCCTCCTGCCCCGGAGTTGCCCCTTGCGCAGTCTGTCGATCCCGCGCTTCCTCGGCGCTTTGTCCATCGCGAGAGACGCCCGGATAAAGAGCGCTGGAGCCGTCTCAAAGCCCGCGCCGCCCAGGTCGGGCTGACGCCCTCTGGTCTGCTCCTGGCTGCCTTCGCGGAGGCAATCGGCGCCTGGTGCAAAAATCCACGCTTCACCATTAATCTGAGCGTCTTTCATCGTCTGCCGCTTCATGCCCA
>DASZXF010000664.1:0-2998 GCA_035546055.1 Ktedonobacteraceae bacterium | reverse complement strand
CAGACCCGCCGCTGGTATCGCTACCATCCTCTCTTCGCCGAAGCGCTGCGCGAACGTCAGGCCAGGCAGCAACCGGATCTGCTGCGCGAGGACCACGCGCGCGCCGCCCGCTGGTTCGCCACCCAGGGCGCGGGACAGAGCGCCATTCAGCACGCCCTCGCGGCTGAGGACTATCCCCTGGCACGTACCCTGATGGGACCAGAGCTTGAGTCCATGTTGCGCCGGGGAGAAATGGCGACGGTGCTGATGTGGTTTCATGCTATCCCCCTGGCGGAAGTGGAGACTTCCCCCCATCTGCTGCTACTCATGCTGCTCGCCCTGCTCATGGCCGGCGAGATCACCCCGGCAACGGATCTCCTGATGGCGCAGGAAAGCCGGCTGGCGGCATGCGGTCTCTCTCCGGTATTGCGGGGCGAACTGGCAACGGTTCAGGCCTTCGCGGACATGCGGGCCGGCAAGCTTTCTCAGGCAACGCAGCGTATTCAGGCAGCCATGTCAGATCTCTCAGCAGAGGCCGGGGTGATCTACGACCTGGCCTGTCTGTTGTACGGAGCAACGGTGCCGCTTTTTGCCCAAAACATCGCGCAATCGCTGCACATGATGACCAGCACCGCCCGGAGCAGCCTGCGCTCCGGGAATTACCAGATCGCCTCCTTCGCGCTGGAGAACCGCGTCCATAAAGAACTCTCACAGGGACGCCTGCGCCAGGCTGAGCGAACCTGCCAGGAGATCCTGCGCATCAACCAGAATCGGCAGCCATCCTCTGCCTACCTGGCCGATCTGCACCTGGGCGAAATCTATAGTGAGTGGAACCAGCTTGAGCAAGCCAGAGAAAGCCTTGAGCGCGGTCTGGCTGTGGGCTCCAGCTTCAAGCAACCGGAAATTCTGGTCGATGGCTATATCGCCCTGGCCAGGCTGCATCACCTGCGCGGCGACCAGGCAGCCGTCAACACGAACCTTGACGAACTGGAGTACTTCGTTCTGACCGACCAGGTCGCGCCGCATACCGCCTGGCAGATTGAGGCCTGCCGGGCGCGTCTACAATGCGCCCGGGGCAATCTCGCCGAGGCCACGCGCTGGGCACAGGATTACGAGGAGACGCGGCGACGGGCAGATCAGCAGATCCCTCCGGCGCTCACCGATTTCAGCGACTTCACACTGGCGCGCATCTGGCTGGCCAGCGGTCAGTACGACGCCGCTCGCTGCCTGCTGCATGATCTGCTGACTGGCGCACAGGCCACGGATCGCGGACGCTCCTGCCTGGAAGCCTGCTTGCTGCTGGCGCTGCTTGAGCAGACGCAGGGGCAGAGCGTGCAGGCCTGCGGCTTTCTCACCCGCGCGCTCGAACTGGCCGCGCCCGAAGGCTTTGTGCGCCTTTTTCTGGACGAAGGACCGGCCATGAACGAACTGCTCTCCTGCTACCTCAACAGGGCGGCCCAGGCGACGACGCTACGCCAGAGGACTGCCCTGGCCCACGCGCGCCTGCTGCTCAGGCAGACCCGGTCAGACTCAACAGCAGCACCATTACCAGAACGTCTGAGCACGCGGGAAATGGAGATTCTGCAACGACTGGCGGCGGGTCGGGCTAATAGCGCCATTGCCGACGAATTGTGCCTGGCGCTCAGTACCGTCAAATGGCATATCCTGCACCTCTACCGCAAGCTGGACGTGCAAACGCGTCTGCAAGCCGTGGCCCGCGCGCGCGCACTGCACCTGCTCGCCGAATAGGCCATCCTCAGAACCGTACTCACGGCTGGCGACATCGCTCCGCCTGACGGCTATGCTCAGAAAGGAAGACACGCGGAAGTCGGCACACGGCCTCCTCGTCTCCCCTTCAATACAAGAGCAGATAGTCTGAAAGGAACGTTACACGTATGAAAGCAGCAGTTGTTCACGCTTTTGGAGAAGCGCCACGTTTTGAGGAGTTCGCGGAGCCGATGCTGGCCGAGAGCGAGGTCATGGTTAACGTGCTGGCTGCCGGGTTGCATCCGATAGTCAGAATGCTGGCTGACGGTTCGCACTACGGCAGCGCCCATATGCTGCCCCTGGTCGCTGGCGTGGACGGAGTGGGACAGCTTGAAGATGGTCAGCGGGTCTACTTCGGCCTGACACGTCCCCCCTACGGCACCATGGCCGAACGGGCGGCGGTACCCCGAAGCATGTGTTTGCCTCTGCCCGCCAGCCTTGACGAAGTAACAGCGGCGGCGCTCTTTAACCCTGGTCTATCCTCCTTCCTGGCCCTGCGCTGGCGGGCACAATTAAAGCCGGGTGAAACAGTGCTGGTCCTCGGCGCGAGCGGCGCGGCGGGCAGAATAGCCATCCAGTTCGCCCGCTTGCTCGGCGCGGGCCGTATCATCGCGCTTGGTCGCAATGAACGCATCCTGCGCACCCTGCCAGAACTGGGCGCCGATGTCGTCATCAGCCTCAACCAGTCACAGGAAGATCTGAGCAAAGCCATTGCCCGTGAAAGCGCACAGGACGGCATCCATGTCATCCTCGATTATCTGTGGGGCTCGCCAACAGAGGCCATCATTGCTGGCGTCACCCGCGAGGGGCTGACCCACACCGCGCCACGGGTACGACTGATCGAAATCGGCCAGATGGCGGGCAGCACCATCACCCTGCCTGCCTCGGTCCTGCGCAGTTCGGGCCTGGAAATCTCCGGCAGCGGAGCCGGCACCGCCGCCGTCGAACAGGTCATACAGGCCATTCCACAATTCCTGGAGTACGCGGCCAGCGGCAAATTGCGCATCGAAACCACAGCCGTCCCGCTGGCCGAGGTTGAAGCAGCCTGGCGGCGTCCTAATCTTGATAACCGCCGCCTGGTCTTCGTCCCCTGAAAACGATCTGCTGATGCTCCCTGACTTTTGGGTAGGGGTTTGACGTTTTATCAAGAGGCGTTCTATACTGGAATCAGTAAGATCGATCTCTGATAGAGATTGGCAGGGAGCACCTCAGATATGGCCATGGATGAGTGGTCAGAGGTGCGAGGCGTTGC
>DASZXF010000663.1:0-7842 GCA_035546055.1 Ktedonobacteraceae bacterium | reverse complement strand
TTATTCCTTGTTGGCTCCAGACGCAAAACCCCTTCTTTTGTGCCAACAATGTCCACAGGAACCAGATAATACTTCTGAATTTGCGGTACATAAACGGCGAAATAGTCAATCTGCCCTCTATAATTTCTCGTTCCGCCTTTACGATGATGGGCATAGGAGTAAAGACTGGAGTGTTCTTGTGCAACCAGAGAGGAGATCGCTCTCGGCGTAGAGAGGCGGGCAGGGCGGTCTGTCCGCTTGGAGATCCACTCACAGGCTGGGTTGATCGCTGGGCGTTGCGGTGTTAACGGTCGTAATAAAGAATACGCCCGCAATTGCTGCATGTTTGCAATTCCGAGCTGATACGCACACGTTGGAGTTCACTGGGGGTTAAAATGACGCGGCACCATTGACAGGAATTTTGTTCAACCTTCGATACTACCCGCCCCTGCTTGGTCTTGCGCATACCTTCGTAGCGTTTGACCAGTTCACTATCCAGAGTAGCTGTCCGTTCTGTACGCTGGCTGCGCAATTCCTGGAGCTTTTCTTCCAGCTGGTCGCGCCGCGCGACTCCAGCCGCGTTTTTGAGCTTCCAGGCCGCTTCGGCCTCTTTGACTGCCTGCGCTTTCCGCTCCGCCGCTTCGCGCAGCGCCTCCGCCGCTTCCATCATCTCCAGCGCTTTTTCCTCCTGGCGGGCCTGTTGCGCCCGCAAATTCTGCACCTCCTGTTGTAATGCGCTCAGTTCTTTGGCGTTCGTCACGCTGCCGTTGTACAGACGTTGCTCCTGTTGCTTCAAACGCTGCTCAATATCCGCCAGCGCCCATTCGGCGTCCGTCTGGGCCTGCAAGCCGCTGGCCAGTTGTTGCTGAGCGATGCCCTCTTCCGCGCGCAGCTTCTTTAAGAGGGAAGTGCTTTGCAATACACCGGCCAGCGCCTGCTGTTCGGCCACCAGACGATCCATCTCAAGGTCGAGCTGCTGCAATTGGAAAAGAGCCGCCGTGATTTGTGTCGTGCCCATCGGTTCGATTGCACTCCTTTCGAGCTTCCGACATCGCTTTTTCATACACCTCACCCGCCTCGCCGGGAAAAAGAGAGCACAACAAACCTCCGGCCAGGGTCCAGAAGCCTTTCCTTCGCTTTCGTTCTCCCCCACTGAACGCGTAATGAGTATGTATCAGGTTTAACTCTCATTGTACTATTCAGGTTACACTTACGGCAAGGTTTTTCCAACCTCATCCACTTAACACACTTTTTACCTCTTCATGACTTTCTCTTGATCAAAAGCGGTTATGCTACAATAGAGGCAGGCTTACAGGGCGCTGTGGGAGTGCCTGATTTCACATTCTCAAGTTGACGAAAAGAAACGGAAGCAACGATTATGCAGATAATTCGCTGGTCGGAGACGACCCCACCCGACGAGCAGGTGTTGCACCGGCGTATGCAGCAGGAGGGTCTTTCACCTTATAGCTGGTCAAACGCGCCGGGAGATACCTACGCTGTCCATAGCCATAGTTATGAAAAAGTGCTGTATTGCGTCCAGGGCTCTATTCGCTTTGTTCTACCGGATCAGCCCACAAAAAATCAGCATGTCGACCTGGAACCGGGCGATTGTATGATTTTGCCGCCTGGCGTGCGCCATAGCGCGCTGGTGGGACCCCGGGGCGTGGTTTGCCTTGAAGCCACGCGCCAGGCCAGTTCCCTGCGCTCCTCCTAGCACAAATGCCTGCGTCTGTCCTGCGTTCTGCTGCGCTGTGATATACTGAAAAATCGTGAGCAGGTGAGCAATGCTGATCGCCTGATAAAGTGTCTTTTTCTCGAATATCCAGCAGTACAAATTAGAGGAGAAACGATTTTTATGCAACCCCTGGAGCGTCGACAGGCGATCATTGTTCTTGACTATGGTTCCCAATACAGCAGGCTGATCACCCGCCGCGTGCGTGAGTGCCATGTCTATAGCGAACTGCTGCCAGCGACCACTACACTCGCGCAACTCCAGGAGAAAACGCACCTGGACATCAAGGGCTTTATTCTTTCTGGCGGCCCGTCCAGCGTGTATGATGAGCACGCACCCTCCTGCGATCCGGCGATTCTGGCCAGCGGCCTGCCTGTCCTGGGCATCTGTTATGGCATGCAGTTGCTGGCTCATCAGCTCGGCGGCCATGTTCACCTGACCAGCGGCAGACGCGAATACGGTCCCGCCACGCTGGAAGTTGAACCGGAAGCCCTGAGCAATCCCGCGCTGAGCCGCATTTTCGCGGGCCTCCATGCCACGCCCGCGCAGACCGAACACCTCAGCCAGCCGGCTGAGACGCTGCGCCTGCCCGTGTGGATGAGTCACGGTGATAGCGTGGATGGTCTGCCCGCCGGCTTCCATGTGCTGGCCAGCAGCGAGAGTAATCCTGTCACGGCCATGGCCAATGAGGCGGGCCTGATCGGCCTTCAGTTTCATCCCGAAGTTACACACACGCCCCAGGGCAAGGAGATTATCCAGAATTTCCTCACCCATGTCTGCGGTTGTACGCCCTCCTGGACGCCCTCGGCGGTGATCGACGAGGCGGTTGAGCTGATTCGCCGGCAGATCGGGTCCGCGCGCGTGATCTGCGGACTCTCAGGCGGCGTTGACTCAGCGGTGGCCGCGCTGCTGGTGCATCGCGCGGTTGGCGACCAGTTGACCTGCATTTTTGTGGATAATGGCTGTATGCGCGCGGGCGAGCGTGAGCAGGTGGTTGAGACCTTTACTAACCATCTGCACATTCCTCTGCGCGCGGTGGACGCCAGCGAACGCTTCCTGAGCCGCCTCAAGGATATCAGCGATCCTGAGCAGAAGCGCAAAATTATCGGCGAGGAGTTTATTCGTGTCTTCGAGGCCGAGGCGGAGCAACTGGCGACTGACGAGCCGATCAACTTCCTGGTGCAGGGGACGCTCTACCCCGATGTGATTGAGAGCACCAGCCACGACACCGCCGCGACCGCCAGGCGCATCAAAACTCATCACAATGTTGGCGGTTTGCCCGCCGAGATGGTGCTACAACTGGTTGAACCGCTGCGCATGCTTTTTAAAGACGAGGTGCGCGAAATCGGCCTGGCGCTTGGTCTGCCCGAAGAATGGGTCTGGCGCCATCCCTTCCCCGGCCCCGGCCTGGCCATTCGCGTGATCGGCCCGGTCAGCAAAGAGCGCCTGGACATTCTGCGCGCCGCCGATACCATTGTCATCGAAGAGATTCGCAAGGCCGGTATCTATAGAAATCTGGGCCAGGCCTTCGCCGTACTCACGCCCGTGCAGAGCGTAGGCGTGATGGGCGACTACCGCACTTACGCCAATATGCTGGCTGTGCGCGCCGTGACAACCGGCGATTTCATGACCGCCGACTGGGCACGTCTGCCCTCGGAACTCCTGGCCCGCATCTCACACCGCGTCGTCAATGAAGTCCCCGGTGTGAACCGCGTGGTCTACGATATCACCTCCAAACCACCCGCCACTATCGAATGGGAATGATAACTATCAGTCATCTCCACTTTTTCCAGCGCCACAAGGGCGCGTTTCCCCTCCCCAGGGGAAAAGATGAGGTGTGGTGAGCGCCGCGCGCTCGCCACACCTCATCCAAAAAGACGCTGTTGACGAAATGACACGAAAGCGGGAAACAACGCAGCATGATGAGCACCAAACGCTTGTTCAAAGAGCTTTGGCTCCAGGCTCACTTCCACTCATGCTCGCATTCGTCAACAGCGTCCCAAAAGAGGAGGCGGGGCGCAACAAGCGGTTGGAGCCGCCTCAGCAACATCAGGGAGGACTCATGTCAAAAGAGAAGGAGCACTGTTGTGCTTGAATTTGAAATTATTGCGCGTGGTTTCTTCGCGCCGGAACAGTTCGAGATTCGCTATGATCCGGCCCTGACCATGCCGATGACGCCGGCCATTCAGAGCTGGATGGAGGCGCTCTGGCAGGAGAAACTGACTCAGGCCAGGCAGCGCAATGTGCCGCTCTATGACGCGCCGCTTTTTCGCTATATCGAGGCCGAGGTCACGGCTGCAGGCAGACTCAGGCTGGTGCTGGGCGATACAGGCTATAAAGAGTACGTGACCACGCGCCAGCCTGAATTTGCCGATCTGCACCCGCGTCACGAGCTGGGTAACGCACTTTCCGTCTGCTCGGTGGTCGAAACCAGCGACGGGCATATTTTGCTCGATAAGCGCGAGGGGGTTGATGTCTATGTGGGCCGCTATCATGTCATCGGCGGCTTCTTCGAGCGCGGACTGGATTCCGATGCCGGGGCGCGGCCTGATCCTTTCGCCGCCATCAGTCGCGAAATTCACGAGGAGACCGGCGTGCAGACGGCTGATATCAGTCAGCAGCACTGCCTGGGCGTCGTTTACGATCTGCTCACTCCGCACGCCGAACTCTGCTTCCTGACACAGCTGCATATTCCCCTGAGCGCCGTCCTAACCCGTACACCGCTGGATCGCGAAATCAAACGTTTGCGCTCGCTTGCCATCAGCGCCGCCAGTCTGCGCACCTTTATCCAGGAAAACCACGGCAATATCTCCGCCACCGGCGAACCCAACCTGCTGCTGTACGGCGCCTGGAAGTTCGGCGCAGCCTGGTTTGAAGAAATCATGAAGCGGATTATTTAGCTGATCCGCTCCATGCACCATCCTTTGCCTGTTGCTTTTTCATCATTGACACACTTTCGTGACAATTCCATCCTATTTTTTACACATTCCTCGCTTACACTTACTCATAGAAAAAAGTACGTCGGCTTTCTAATAAAGGCTTTATCAATAAACGAGGATAAAAAATATGCAGCCAGATACCTATGAACAGCATGAACAAACAGATGCCAATCAGCGTATGCTGAATACAGATCCGCGTGAAACGCCGCGCGCAAGCACGCCGTACATGCCGATGCAGCCGCGCCGGCGTTCGATAGGGCGCACGCTGGCGTTCTGCGCGCTGGCTGTGGCCATCTCCATTGGCATTATCAGCCTGACCGGTGGCGTGTCCTTCGGCTCTCAGCAAAAAGTGCTGCCAACCCGGGCGTTTACTATCAACGGACATGGCCAGTTGCTCATCAACGACGGCAGCGGCACGTTTCATATTCACGAGGGCGCGGGCAATCAAGTCATCATCCAGGGCAGCGAGTACGCCTATGGTCTCTTCAGCAATCTCGACGCCATCGAGGTGCATTACGCGCAACAGGGGAACACAGTGACGCTTGACGCCAGCGAAGGCTGGACTATTCTGGGCGAGAGCAAGCTTGTCATGGACATCACGGTTCCGGCCAACCTCGATGTGAACATTCGAGGCGGCTCTACTGACGCCGATCTGACCGGCATCTCCGGCCATGTGACCAGCAATACCAGCAGCGGCGATATCCACCTGAGCAACATTACAGGCGGCCTGGACCTCAACAGTTCTTCCGGCGATCTCACCGTCGAGGGCGAGCAGGGAACGATCAGCGCCCACACCAGCAGCGGCGATATCCGCCTCAGCCAGGTAACAGGACCGGTTGATCTCTCCAGCAGTTCCGGCGATATCACGCTGGACCAGGCGCACATCTCTGGTCAGGACCAGATACAGACCACCAGCGGCGACATTCGCTTCACCGGCACGCTTGATCCACACGGCACCTACACCTTGAGCACGTCCAGCGGCGATATTACCCTCACCCTGCCCGCGAATTCGTCCTTGCAGGCCAGCATCTCTACCTCCAGCGGCGATGTCCACAACGCTTTTTCCACGTCCGGCGGCGCCGCTCCCTACGCCATGCTGACCCTGAAAACCTCCAGCGGCGATATCACACTGCAAAAATAGTGTCCCTGCCATGAGTCATCTTCAACTTTTCTGAGGCGGCCCCAACCGCTTGTTACGCCTCCTCATCCTAAAAGAGGGTGGGGAGGGGAAACGCGACTTTGCGGCGCTGGAAAAATTGGGGATGCTGATAACAGGCATCGTGAGATAAAAGTACCCTCTGCTTGCCAGCACTCACTATTACGTTTTACTATATAGTTGTACATACTAAGTAATCCGAAATAGAGATCAGAGGATACCGACCATGCCAAAGAAACTGACAGATCTGGGAAGATTTTCTAACCCCTCGCTGCTCATCCTCTCCAGTCTGGCGAGCGGACCCAAACACGGTTACGCCATGATGCAGGATATTGAGGAATTTAGCGGCACCCGCCTGGAAGTTGGCACGTTGTATGGCGCGCTGGCCCGTTTGCAGGAGCAGGGCTGGATCGAGCCACTGGAAAGCGCGGACCGTCGCCGGCCCTATCGCCTGACGAGCCTGGGCATTACCGCGCTGCAAGAGCAACTGAGCACCATGCAACAGATCGTCAACACCGGTCTGCAACGCCTGACCAACCACGCCTGAAATGAAGGGAGATGCTGGAATGAAAACCACCCCACGCGCTCACACTTACGCCTTGAGCCTGCTTCGCTGCTATCCCCGCGCCTGGCGCGCACGCTACGAGGAAGAAGCCATCGCCGTGCTGGAAGAACGCCCGGCCACCCTGCGCACCCTGTTCGACCTGCTCCTGGGTATGCTGGACGCCTACTTACATACCCATCTTTTTACGGAAAGGAAATTCGTAATCATGCAACAAGCGCGCAACAGTCAACTCAACATTTTCAGTGCCTTTGCCCTGTGTACCCCTTTGCTGGTTCTCTACATCCTTCTGGGGCCACGTGCCTTGCCTGGTTGGGATTTAAAATCGCCAGTTGACGGCTCCTCTATCTTGCCCCATACTGTTCTCGTTCTACAACTCGTCCTGGCATCTGTTTTCTGCGCGCTGGTGGCCAGCCTGATTGGCGCCAGTGCATTTATCAAAAGCATGTTAAGACAGATATTTGCGGACAAACAGAAGCAAGCATTGCGAGCGTTTCGCTGGAATCTGCTCAGCTTTCTACCGCTTGCTCTCGCATTATGTCTGTGTGCCGGCTCTCTCCTGTTAAGAAGTAGCTACGCGGGGCTGTTTTTCTCCGCCGCCTCCCTGCTGCTGCTTGCCTTTCTCCTCTTTCAGTTCATCAGCAACCTGTTACGTCTGAGACAGGGTATGCGGGAAAAAACGCTCTCCTGGCGCTTTATGCAGCCGACCTTGCTGCCCGGTCTGCTGGCCATGCTGGCCCTTACGCTGACCTATCTTGTGATAACACAACAATTTTTCTTCCTGCTCATGCCATTAGGAAATTACCTGTCTATTAAGCCATCAATCTTCTTTGACATGCTACTCGTACTGGCGGCAATTATCCTGGCCAGTTTAATCATAAGCGGAGTCGTCTATCTCAAGCGCAAGCTCCAGCGCACAACCTTTGCACCTGATTTTCTGCGCCGCACCCTTTTTTCCGCCATGCTGACCACGCTTGCCATGATCGTCATTCTCGCTGCCATGCTGTACCATACATGGGTGGTCGATACCAGCGTTAACGCGCTGGGGTGGACCCTGCTGAGCGTGCCACTATTGAATATCATCTCCTGCTGCGTGGCAATCGCCACCGTGGCCTCCTGCATTTCATGCTGGCGCGCCTTCTTCGCTCAGCGGGCGCTGGCCCTGGCCTGAGCGCCTTCCCTGCTGATCTGCAAGGTACATTTGCCCTCTTGAAGGGACAACCTCTGGTCTGGTCCTCTCTGAGCGAGATAGGGACGGGTTGCAGCTCACCCCTATCTCGCTCTTTTTAATCCCCGGCGAGGCGCGCAAGCGCCAGGCAGTCACAAAGAGCGTTATAACGCTGGCAATTGCGCGGCCAGGAGATGTTTCTGAACTTTGCCAAGGGCGTTGCGCGGCAGAAGATCAACGAAGACGACATGGCGGGGCTTTTTGTAGCTGGCCAGGCGGGCGCGGCAGAAGGCGATGATTTCATCA
>DASZXF010000662.1:0-4808 GCA_035546055.1 Ktedonobacteraceae bacterium | reverse complement strand
TAGCACGCTGCAAAGTACCCTGCGTGCCAGGTACCCTGGTTGGCAAGCCCGCCATGTTTTTCTTCGTAGGAAGCCCAGCTATCCGCTGACCCTCTATATCTTTGCCGAAGCGGAGATTCTGGCGAAACTGGTTTACGCGCCCGGTCGTTTCTCTGCCGCCACCATGCAACGGATGCTTGCTCAACTGAGGAATGTGCTTTGCCAGATGGTAGCGACTCCTGATATGACCCTGGCCGATCTTCGTCTCCTGACCGCCGAGGAACGTCAGCAGATACTTTTTACCTGGAACAGCACAACTCATGACCACGATACACGTCCCATTCATGAGCAGGTGGCCGCCAGAGCTGCCGCGTGCCCGCACAGACTGGCCATTCAGTCTGGTGCGTCTGGCCTGACCTATGCTCAGTTGAACAGGCAGGCCAATCGGCTGGCCCATTTCTTGCGAGCGCAGGGCGTGGGACCCGAAAGGCGTGTTGGCATCTGCATGGCTCGCTCTCCAGATATGATTATTGCGCAACTGGGTGTACTCAAAGCAGGGGGGGCTTTTGTCTCTCTGGACCCTGATTACCCCGCCGAAAGATTGAATTTTCTCTTGCGGGATGCCAGGGTCACGCTCCTGCTCACCTCGCGTCACCTTTTGCCGGTTTTCGCTCAGCAGCCATTGCAGGCGCTTGCTCTGGACGAGGAGCCAGGAGTTCTGGCGGCCTGGTCGGAGGAAAATCCACCGTCCCGGCTTGCGCCGTCCAATCTGGCCTACATCATCTACACTTCTGGCTCCACAGGCACTCCCAAGGGGGTCGCCCTGCAACACGATGGCCTGGCCAATCTGGTTTCCTGGCATCGTCGCACCTATGGGTTGAACATGCTTGATCGCACAACTCACCTGGCCTCTCCAGCCTTCGATGCCTCGGTCTGGGAAATCTGGCCTTCTTTGACGGTCGGAGCCAGCCTCCATCTGCCCGCCAGGGAAACGCTGCTTGATCCTCATGCCCTGGTTGCCTGGTTTACCGCTCACGCGATTACGCTGGCGTTCCTGCCTACTCCTCTGGGTGAGGCAGTGCTGCAAGAAGAATGGCCCCGGGAAAGTCGCTTACGGGCCTTGCTGGTGGGTGGAGATCGTTTGCAACGCCCTCCCCGGGCTGCGCTCCCCTTCCAGCTTTATAATCACTATGGACCAAGCGAGACAACCGTGGTCGCCACCTGGACAGAGGTCAGCCCGTCAGCCTCCCCGGAACTCCCTCCGCCTATCGGTCGCCCGGTTGATAATACCCGGATCTACCTGCTGGATGAGGCCGGACAGCCCGTACCGGTCGGTGTTCCCGGTGAACTTTTCATCGGGGGCACAGGTCTGGCCCGTGGCTATCTCTCTCGCCCGGATCTCACCGCCGAACGCTTCCTGCCAGATCCCTGGAGCACACAGCCTGGCGGGCGGCTCTACCGCAGCGGTGATCTGGCTCGCTATCGCAGCGACGGGCAGATCGAATTTCTGGGAAGACGCGACCAGCAGATCAAACTACGCGGCCATCGCATTGAGCCGGGTGAGATTGAGGCGACCCTGCTCCACTATCCAGGGGTTGCTACGGCCCTGGTCAACTTATCAATGGGAAGCCCGCAGAACAGGGAGCAAGATCAGGTATCCGCTTCGAGCGGGCCATTTCTGGTCGCCTATATCGTCGCTCAGACGGGACAGACCCTGTCCTCTGAAGCTCTGCGACATTTTCTCAGCCAGAAATTGCCGCCATATATGGTGCCCACGAGTTTTCTGTTTCTCGATGCCCTCCCCCTGACGCCCAGTGGGAAAATTGATCGCCGGGCATTACCTGCTCCCAGACTCCTGACAGATGCGCCCGCAGAGGAGAAACCCCGAACTGCGCTGGAGATCACCCTGGCGGAAATCTGGACACAGGTCCTCAACCCGGTCCGCTCGTTTCAGGAAACCTCGCTCAATATCCACGAGTCCTTCTTTGAGATGGGGGGACATTCCCTGCTGGCTGCTCAGGTCGTTTTACATGTGAATAAAAAGCTTCACTTGCATCTTCCTATCCAGAGTCTTTTCCAGGCTCCTTCTATTGCTCAGATGGCCGCCCTGATCTCCGCACAACAAGGGGATCAGGAAGACGAGGTTTCTGCTATTCCGCGACTGGATCGGAGTCGCTATCGCACACGCAAAGGATAGAACACGATGATAACTGAAGATGTCGCCTGTTTTCCCCTTTCTCTTTCTCAGGAAGGCATGTGGCTGGCCGCGCAACTCGCGCCAGGCGTTCCTGCCTACAATGTGCCTTATCTGCTTGATCTGCGGGGGCCAGTGCGGAAAAAAGTGCTTGTCCTCGCTCTGGCTGAAATTATGCAGCGCCATGAAAGCCTGCGCACCACCTTCGCCTGGCAGAACAACGAAGTCGTCCAGGTAGTTGCCGATCATCTGCCCCTGCCATATCAGGAGCGCGACTTCAGTGAAGCTGCTGATCCCTGGTCGGCTGCGCAGGCCTTTATCTACGATAAAGCGCGCGTTCACTTTGATCTGGCCACAGGGCCGCTGATCAACATATGGCTTTTGCGTCTGGGCGAGGAACATCATCAACTGTTGTTTGTGCTGCACCATTTGATTTGCGATGGCTGGTCCATGGATGTGCTGCTCCGCGAACTCTCAGCAATCTATACGCTGTCCTCAGAAACGCAGATTCACCATCTTCCACCCCTGCCGATCCAGTATGCTGATTTCGCGGTGTGGCAACGCGCCTGGTTGCAGGGCGCGGTTCGCGGCAAACGCATTGCTTTCTGGAAGAAAGCCCTGGCTCAGGCTCCAGCTCTGCTGGCCCTGCCCGCCGACCATCCACGTCCCCCTGTCCAGACGCTGCAGGGGGACAGCCTGGTGCTGGAACTTCCTCTCACCCACGCCCAGGCCTTGCTCACTCTTGGTCAATCCGAGCAGTGTACCCTTTTTATGACGCTGCTCAGCGTTTTTTGCGCTGCCCTCTACCGTTTCACCGGTCAGAGTGACCTGGTAATTGGCAATCCTATGGCCAATCGCACCCGACCTGAAACGCAGCAGTTGATCGGCCTCTTCACCAACATGTTACCCTTACGTTGCCAGCTCTCTCCTGATCTCCCCTGGCGTCAACTCCTCAAGCAGACGCGCACGACTCTGCTGGAGTCCTACACCTATCAGGATCTGCCCTTTGAAGAACTGGTAAAGGTTATTCAGCCAGTCCGCCCCGCTGGCGCTTCTCCCTGTTTCCAGGTCGCCTTTTCCTTGCAACAGCGCGAGCAGGAGGTACTCCAGTTGCCCGGTGTGCAGGTCAAAACCATAGCTGTACAAAATGGGACATCGAAGTTTGACCTGACCCTGCATATGCAGCTCACCTCAGAACAATTTTTCGCTACGTTCCTTTATAATACCGATATTTTTATATCCGCGACTATGCAACGCCTGGCAGACCATACGCGCAACGTGCTGGAACACATCCTGGCAAATCCTGACGCGCCATTGTCCGCGCTACCACTCCCCTCGCCTGGACGCGCGGAAGAGAGAGAGGCGCCCCAACTCGTCGCCAGTGGGCCAGTTCCTGCTGATGGGGCTTCGTCTGCTTCTCAAGCAGCTCTCGAACAACTGCTGCTGGAAATCTGGCAAAGCGTTCTGGGCTTCGCTGAAATAGAGATCCAGGATAACTTTTTTGATCTGGGCGGCTATTCACTCTTAATGATCCAGGTGCAACGGCGGCTGCAAGAGACGTTGCAGGTGGAGATTGCTCTGACCGATCTGTTCCGTTTTCCCACCATACACACGCTCGCTCTTTTTCTGAGTGACAATTTCCAGGAAGCGAACGACTTCTCACAACGGCGTGAACGCGGACGAGCGCGCGGTGAAGCTTTAAGCCAGCAACTCGCTCGTCGTCAGCGTAGACGCGCTCAAAGCGGAGGCTCCCATGACTGAGAATCATGCTACGAACTCGGATATCGCTCTGATCGGTATGGCCGGGCGCTTCCCCGGCGCGCCGGACCTTGCAACGTTCTGGCAAAATGTGCGAGATGGTGTAGAGAGTATTGTTGATCTAACCACTGACGAACTGTTGTCGGCTGGCATCGATCCAGCTCTCTGGCAAAAACCAGATTATGTCAGACGACGGGCCAGGCTGGACGGCATCGATCTTTTTGCCGCCGGTTTTTTCGGGTATACTCCGCGCGAAGCCGTCATCATGGACCCCCAGCAGCGTATTTTTCTGGAATGCGCCTGGCACGCGCTGGAGGATGCTGGATATGATCCTGAGCGTCTATCGGGGCCGGTGGGGGTATATGCCGGGTCCAGTATGAACACCTATCTCTTCCAGGCCTTGCAAGACCCGGAGATAGCCGCCAGCCTCGGTTCCCATATCCTGGAGATCGGCAACGCGCCAGATTTTCTGACCCTACGGGTTTCCTATAAACTGAATCTGCGCGGTCCAAGTGTGGTCGTGCAAACTGCCTGTTCAACCTCTTTGACGGCTGTACACATGGCCTGCCAGAGCCTCTTAAATGGGGAATGTGATATGGCCCTGGCCGGGGGAGTCTCCATTTTCATTCCCCAGGGCGGATATCTTTACCGTGAGGGAGGCATTGCCGCGCCCGATGGGCACTGTCGCGCGTTTGACGCCGAGGCCAGAGGCACCGTTCCCGGCAACGGGGCGGGCGTCGTCGTACTCAAGCGCCTGGAGGATGCCCTGGCTGAGCGAGATGTGATCCGCGCCATTATTAAAGGTTCAGCCATGAATAATGATGGCTCTCGTAAGGTAGGTTTTACCGCCCCCAGCAGCGAGGGTCAGGCGGCGATT
>DASZXF010000661.1:0-15056 GCA_035546055.1 Ktedonobacteraceae bacterium | reverse complement strand
AATGGATTGGCCAGACGGGCAGCCGTCCGCCTGGCCAATCCATTTCCCTCATTTCTGCGAGGCATCGCAGGAGCCGAGCAGGCAAAAGAGAAGAAAGGCTGAGAGCGGCTCATCTTTGCTCAGGAGCATGTTCTGTCAGAGCCAGGCGAGTTAAGATATTTTCCCAGTTTTGGGAGATTCCTCCTATTTTCTCGGCTGTATCCGCGAAAAAATTGACTCCCTCCGGTCTATTTAGGTAGACTCTCCAACAGTATTGGTAGAAGATGACATTCTCTGACATAGATCAGGATAAGAGGAGAGATGGCCTGGGGAGTGAGGGGTGCGGCGTTTTTACCCTGGCCGTGGGTAAAAATGCTTCCTGACTATGCTTGAAATAGATGCGATGAGGTAAATGATGCAGCAATTCCGCCCACTTCCACGTTTCGATGTGCCTGAAGATGCAGGGCCGGTTGAGAGGCCGACGACGCCCACAACCGATGAGATGTCCGCGTTTTCCGATCCTCGTTTTAGCGCGGGGCATCGCCAGCCTGAATTTCCCATCCCGTCGTTTCCCGCGTCCACGTCGACCGATCCACGCCTGCGGGTTTCACCACCCCGGCCTGCCGCCACTGATCCGCGTTTGCAGGCGGCACCGCCCCGGCCTGCTGGCGCAACGCCGAATACAGCGCGCCTGCCCATTGTCGTTCTCAGCGGTTCCAGTTCGCCTTCCGATACTGGCCAGCTTGCCGCGATGCTGGAAAAGAAGCTCGCCACCGGCCAGCATCCTTCGTTCACCACAGCCTTGCAAGCGACCATCAATAAAAAGACAAGCTCAACCGGCGAGACGAATCGCCTGGTGGTCATTCCGGGAGAACGGAAGCGCAAACAGACAGGCAAGGCACGTCATCTCAATCCGCGCGTGCGCCAGGTGCTGATCCTGCTGGCTACGCTGGTCATCCTCTTCTGCACGTTGACCACCCTGGTGCCGCTCTCTGATAGCCAGAGTAGCGGGAATATCTTTGCCAATATCGGCGGCTGGCTGCATTCTGCTCAGCTTGACTGGGACATTCAGGCGCACCAGAACAGCGACAACTTTCCCACCGCTTTGAATGGTCCCGGCCTGCCCTACATGGCGATTGCCAACAGTCCCTATGTCGCCGTGGCCGAGCAGGCCGCAATCGCAGCCGGCATTCCGTATGTCTATTTTGTCCGCCAGATCCAGCAGGAGAGCGGCTTTAATCCCAACGCCGTTTCTGTGACCAACGCGCAGGGAATTGCTCAGTTTGAGCCATACACCGCCGCCGGGCTGGGTATCAATCCCTGGGACCCCAACGACGCTCTGCGTGGTGCGGCGAAGCTGATGGCCAATTATTATCATCGCTATAACAATTACGCCAAGGCGCTGGGCGCCTATAATGCCGGATCGGGCGCGGTGCAGGGAGCTGTCAGCTCCTGCGGCATGTACTGGCTCAGTTGCATGCCAGCTCAGACCAAGGACTACGTGTATCGCATCATGGGCGTCTGATTGCCATGCCGTATCCTCAGCGGATCGGCATGGCGCTGCAGTCGGGCCGCTCACACGCGGAGGATGCTGCGGAGAAAAGCCGGGGGCATCAGGCGTTTTTGCTCTACTTACTAAGAATGCGTGGCGGAACGGCGCGAAAAAGTCACAGCGAACGGCGTTCATTCGTGTGGAGAAGAAGGAGGAAGACAAAAAGTGCTGGCCGGGAACTTTTTGTCGGTCAGCAACGTCTTTTTCTTTGCAAGGGTTTTTACGCTCGTCTTATCTGCTTGACAACGATATACAAGGAGCTGTGGATTATGCAGAAATGTGCTGTGCTCATGCGTCATCGAATGGTGCTTGCGCTTATTCCCTGTTTGCTGGTGTTCGTCCTCGCCTTTTCAGCCTGTGGTACCAACAGTACCTCGACTGGTAGCGCAGCGCCCACCATTACCGCGACGACCTCTGGGGCGACGGCCACACCAACTCAGAGTCAGGCCACGAAAGATGGGTGCCCGAATGCGACGGTGGTCACAACGGCGCCCCCGGCTCCCAACGTGACACTGACGAGTGCGGATAATGGCTCAACGGTCAATGCGAAAAAGGGCGATATGATTGAGATCAACCTGCCTTTCGGCCATGCCTGGCAGGGACCGCTGACCATTTCGCAGAATCTGCTGGAGAAGCAGGGACCGGCTGGTTTTGCGTATCCTTCGGCGAAGTCCTGTGTCTGGCGTTTTCTGGCCACAGCCACCGGCACCGCTCATCTTTCCTTTGAAGGCCGGCCCATCTGCCAGAAAAACCAGGCCTGCCCGATGTACGTCATGGCAGTCATTCTGACGGTTAATATCAAATAACGCGAGCCTGGGACAGTTCAGAGCAAGGGAGGAGCGCGATGGAGCGACCGGCAGGCCGCTCCATCGCGCTCTGTGTTGGCGCGGGAAATACCACCCAAAAGGATGAGGACTAGCCATACGAGTAATTTTGCTGTATAGTGCTGAACAATAGAGCAAAGTGAAGTGTTTGCTAGCTCGCAAGAATAGAAGCGAAACCGGCGAGTTTTTGCCAGGATCAGCTTCGTTGATCGATAATCAAAGGGGAAAAAAGAATGCCGGATCTTTTACGTGCCCGACTTCTTCAGTGGCCAGTCTCCTTTCGCCTGTTTGTGGCGCTGCTTTTGGGCTTGCAATTTGGCGTGCTGGCTTTCTATCAGCCGTCTTCGCTGGCCTGGATGTGGGTACCCTGGCTGCCCCTGGTGATCCTGCTCGCGGCCATGGTCTTGAGTATCTGGATTGATCCACGGGTGCGCCGTGGTGAGGTTGAGGCGGAACAGGTCTTGCAAGGCCTGGTGCGTTTCTTGCTGGCCATCATCGTACCTGTACTGGTTCTGGTGGTGTTGCTCTTTTTCATCCGTTCAATCGGAGCGCTGATGCTGGAACTGATTCCGCTGGCTCTTGGCGTGATTACCGCTTTTACCCTGATTGGCAGCCGGCGCAACGGTCTGGCGGTTCTGTGTGGGGTGCTGGCCTGGCTGGGCGTGGGCCTGCCCTTCCTCTTCTCCAGTTATTTGACCAGCAGACAGCCCGGCAATGATCTGGGCGATCTGGCCTTTATGCTGCTGGCGATAGGCGTACTGGTGGGCTTCGCTTTCGCCGCGCTTGGCGGTTTTCTTGGACGTATGCTGCGCCACTGGGTACTGGGCTGAACATGGACGACGATCAGCGGAAGGCGCCCCTCTCGCGCGATGGCGAGGCTCTTTACCATGCCTGCGAGCGCGAAGGCTGCCCGGTATGTCTGGTGATGCTGGAACGGATGGAGCGGGAGATGGATCTGTGGCAGTATGAAGTAGTCAGTGATATGCGCAATCGTCAGACTTTACTGCACTCGAAAGGCTTCTGTGCTCGCCACACCTGGCAACTGGCCCTGGCGCCCAATCTGCCAACCCCTTTCGCCCTGGCTATGGTCTACCGTTCTCTTTTGCCCGATGTGCTGGCAGAGGTACAGCACGATCTGGAACAGGCCAGAGTATCCCGATCTACCCGCCGCCCGAACTTCTTGCGTCGACTCTGGCGGCGTCGGCGCGGGCAAACAGAGGTCGCGGAAGGCATCCATTTCTTTCCCGCCTGTCCTCTCTGCCGGCGCCAGGCAGACGTTGAGCGCGAACTGATTCAGGAATTGCTGACCTTGCTCTCCTCCCAGGACTTTTTGCAACAACTCCCCAGGACTACAGGCTTTTGCCTGCTCCATCTTACCCAGGCTACGCACGCGGCCCCTTCCCCCGAACAGCGTGTCAGGCTGCTGGAATGTCAGAGCGCCTGTCTGCAGCGCAACCTGGCGGAACTGGACGAACTGGTGCGCAAACACGACTATCGCTTTTTGCAAGAGCCGCGCGGCGAGGAAATGACCGCCTGGAGGCGTGCCGCTGAATTGCTGGTGGGCAATCGCGGCGTCTATTAAACTGGCTGCCCTGGTCAACCCGGCGCTTGCGGGGATACAATGCAAAGGTCAGGTATTGTGCAGAGCACTGGCAGAGGCAGACGGAAAAGGGAACAATGATGCTTTCCCGGTCAGTGTTGATGGATGCCAGACTGCGCCAGACAGCCAGTCTGGTGTCGTGATTATCGCCGCCGTGCTTGTTCAGAAAGGGAAAAACACAATGAAAGTGGCAATCGGCCTTGGCGCCCCCTATGCTTCCGACATCAATGATATCCAGCTCGAAAATCAGATCACCTATGTAGTTGAGGCCGAAAAGCTCGGCGTTGATAGCGCCTGGTCCGCCGAGGCCTGGGGTTATGATGCCGCGACCCCTCTGGCCTATCTCGCGGCCAAAACCAGCCGCATCCGCCTGGGTACGGGCATCATGCAAATTGGCTCGCGCACACCGGCCATGATCGCTATGACCGCGCTGACCATGGCCGCTCTCTCGCATGACCGCTTTATCCTGGGCCTGGGCGTGAGCGGTCCGCAGGTGATGGAAGGCTGGCATGGAGTGCGTTTCGCGCGCCCCTTGCAGCGCACGCGCGAAGTCGTCGAGATTGTGCGCAAAGTCTTTCGCGGCGAGCGCCTGAGCTACAACGGCGAGATCTATCAACTTCCCCTGCCTGGAGGCGAGGGCAAGGCTTTAATTCCCGATGCCCAACCTCGCCCCGATCTGCCTGTTTATCTGGCGACCCTGGGACCAAAAAATCTTGAATTGACCGGCGAACTGGCCAATGGCTGGCTCGGCACCTCCTTTATGCCGGAGCACGCGTCCCTGTTTTTTACTTCCATCGAGGCAGGAGCCAGCAAGGCAGGTCGCACCCTGGCCGATATCGATCTCCAGGTACACGGCGGAGCAATCGCCTTTGCCGACGACCTGGAGCGCCTGGTTGCTTCTCTCAAGGTGCCCCTGGCTTTCTCAATTGGCGCCATGGGTTCGCGCAAAAACAACTTCTACAACGAAGTCTATCAGCGCGCGGGCTATACAGAACTGGCCGTCAAGGTGCAGGATCTCTGGCTTGGAGGCCAGCGCAAGGCCGCCATTGCCATGATTCCTGACGAACTGGTGTATAAAATGAACTTGATCGGCAGCAAGGATATGGTGCGCGAGCGTCTGCGCGCTCATAAACGAGCCGGCGTCACGACTCTCAATGTTTTCCCAACCGGCCAGACCCTCTCCGACCGCCTCGCCACGCTTGGACAATTCATGGACCTGATACGCGAGGTCAACGCGGAATAAGTCCTATGGAGTCATACCTGGAGCAGAAAAGAGATAGACCAAGACGGCGGGCCGCGCCTGCCGCCTTGGCCCCTCTCTTTTCTGCTCCAGGCATGACCGCAAGGTTATCTCTTCTAACTTTTTGTTAGTCCTAACGTAAGATAAATAGCGTGCATTTGGGGGCTTGCATGGGATATAATAGGAGAAGATATCAATCCTCTAGCCCGCACTATCTCTAAGTAGTGGCACGGAATTAACCACTTGAGCGATCCCGCCCGTGCTGGCGCGGTCAGAAAGCAAGGGGCTTTTCTATGGATAACGTACCGGCCAATGTTCATTGGCTACAAAATAACAATGGTAATGCTCCTGGTCCACGGCAGCCGAACTCGATGCGCCCGAATCAGGGGCAGAATCAGGGGCCAGGTGGTCAGCCGCCGCAGCGTGGTTCATCTTCGCTCAATCGCTGGTTGCTGGTGATCGTGATTTTGATGCTGGCAGTGTACCTGTTCCAATTTTTTAATAACGCGAATACCAATAACACCCCCAGTCGCACTGAACTGAAATACAGCGAGTTTTACCAGCAGATCAACAACGACAACATCAAGACGGCGACTTTTACCGGCTCAACCGATATTACGGGCCAGCTCTGTTCGCCTATCAACAATTTGAAGACCTACCACGTGGTCCAGTTGCCTACCGGCGATGATGGTCTGCTCAAAGCTCTGACGCAGAGCAAGCCGACCTGCGCTTCCCAGGTAACGATCATCAGTCAGCCGACGCCGGACAATAGCTTCTGGCTGAACCTGCTGCTGATGGTGCTGCCGTGGGTTTTCCTGATTGGCATCTTCTTCTTCCTGACTCGCCGCGCCACGCAGGGCCAGCAAGGCATCTTCAGCTTCGGTAAGAGCCGCGCCAAGCTCATCCTTGAGGATCGTCCCAGTACGACCTTCGCGGACGTGGCCGGGGTTGATGAGTCCAAGTATGAACTGCAAGAGGTCGTTGAGTTCCTGAAAACGCCGCAGAAGTTCCAGCGCCTGGGCGGTAAGATTCCGCGTGGTGTGCTGCTGGTTGGCCCTCCGGGAACCGGTAAAACGCTGCTGGCCAGAGCTGTAGCCGGTGAGGCCGGTGTGCCCTTCTTCTCGATGTCTGGCTCTGAGTTCGTTGAAGTGCTGGTTGGCGTGGGCGCCAGCCGCGTGCGCGATCTCTTTGAGCAGGCCAAGAAGGCTTCGCCGAGCATCATCTTTATCGACGAAATTGACGCCGTGGGCCGCCAGCGTGGCTCCAGTATCAACACCAACGATGAGCGTGAGCAGACCCTCAACCAGTTGCTGGTGGAGATGGACGGCTTTGATACGCGCCAGGCAGTGGTGGTAATTGCTGCGACCAACCGCCCCGATGGGCTGGACCAGGCTCTCCTGCGTCCCGGTCGTTTCGACCGCCGCGTAACGGTGGATCGTCCCGACTGGAACGGACGCCTGGCTATCCTCAAGATTCACTCGCGCAACGTTCCCCTGGGGCCGGATGTTGATCTGGTCGCGGTGGCTCGCGCTACCCCCGGAATGGTCGGTGCGGACCTGGCCAATCTGGTCAACGAAGCGGCTCTGCTGGCCGCCCGGCGCAACATGGACCGCGTGAATCAGCAGTGCTTTATGGAAGCGCTGGACAAGATCATGCTCGGGGCGGAGCGTCCGCTGGTGCTGAGCGAAGAGGATCTGAACGTCGTGGCCTATCACGAAGGCGGGCACGCCCTGGCAGGTCTGCTCTCCGAACACGGCGATCCGATCACCAAAGTGACCATCGTCCCGCGTGGTCAGGCGCTCGGCGTCACCATGTCCACGCCGCTTGACGACCGCTATAACTACTCGAAAGAGTATCTGCTCTCGCAGATCATCTATGCTCTGGGTGGACGCGCATCTGAGCAGGTAGCCATCGGGCGTATCACCACCGGCGCGGAAAACGACCTCCAGCGTGTCACGCAGATGGCCCGCCAGATGGTCACGCGCTGGGGCATGAGTGAGCGTCTCGGCACCATCTCCTTCAGCGAGCGCCAGAGTCCCTTCGCGGGCGGCGGCGATACCGGCGCGCCGAACAACTATAGCGAAGAGACAGCCGAGCTGATTGACGACGAAGTGGACCGCATTGTGCGCGCCTGCTATGCGCAGACCGTGGCGATTATGGAAAATAACCGCCCGACCCTTGATCGCATCGCGCAAGAACTGCGGCGCCAGGAAACCATCGACGCCGCTCAACTCCAGGCTATTCTCAAGGAGACCGGAGTTCAAGCGCCGTCTCATACGCTGACGCCCAAGACCGTGCCCCTGACCGTCGCCCCGGAGGAGCCGGAGGATCACCACATCTCCCAGGAGATACAGCCCTCCAGCGATAACAATCTCTAAGCAACGGCATAAAACAGCAGACGCCTGTCTACATATCGAGTAGGCAGGCGTCTGTTTGTGTCATCTCTGGTCCGTTCAGGCTTCCTCTGGTAGAAAACGTCGCACGTCCGGGAAGTCCTGCATAATAGTCTGAATGACGCCGCTGGAAATCGGCAGAAAGAGGCCGCTCGCCTCGGCCAGCACCGTACTTTCATCTTCCGCCAGAGTCAGCACACCCCTGGCCTGCTGGGCGCGTTTGCGGTCACTCTCCAGCGTGGCGCGCACTCGCAGCAGCGGACCGTAGGGCACATAGCGGCGGTATTTGATTTCCAGCCTGCCCGTCATCGTCCACTCGGGATGCGTGCCGAGCAGCGGAGTGCGCCCCAGTGCTTCATCCAGCACAGACGCCACAATGCCCCCGTGGAGTACGCCTGGAAAGCCCTGGTGCTCCTCGCGCGGCTGAAAATCGGCCACAATGCTCTGTTCTTCCTGGCGAAAAACCAGGTGTAGCCCAAAAGGATTGCGCTGCCCGCACACAAAGCAGCGCTGATAATCGGTGGTATCATTTAATTCCATCTAGCGGCTCCATTCAAACTGTTCCCCATATTTCATATACAACGGCAGAGGTATTATAGCGTATTTCTGCATTTTTGACACCCAATCTGTCCATCGCATAGAATACTATCAGTCGTATTCGATAGTCATACCCACGGTACTGAACGGTTCCTGGTAAATACTCTCACAAAGGAAGAACGCCATCTATGTCACTTTCTCGCACTCATCAGATTGCTACTCTTGCTCAGACTCACGCCACTCTGACCCGCCTCACGGAAGGTCTGACCGACGATGCTCTGGATTTCCATAGTGATCCTGAAGCCTGGAGTATTCGGGAGATCCTGGCTCATCTGGTGGACGATGAAATGTATGTCGTGCGCACTCGTATGGAGCGTATTGTCAAAGAGGATATGCCTTTGCTAGCGCCACACGATGAAAAAAGGTGGTATGCTACGCGTAACAAGACCCGCGATCAGCTCGCCGAATTGCTGAGTGATTTTGCTGTTCAGCGGGCGGCCAGCCTGGCTCTGTTGCATATGCTGCGTGAAGAGGACTGGCAGAGGCAGGGGACGCAGCCGGAATACGGCGACTTCACGGCGGAAGTCTGGCTGGGCCATTGGGCCGCGCACGATACCACTCATATTGAACAGATTAGTAGCACCCTGGAGATGTATGATAAGAGGTAGGCATTATGACAGAAGATCATCCCACCGGCGCACAATCCTCCGATGAACTGAAGAAAAAGCTCAAAAAGCAGGCCAGACGCGAGGCCAGAGCCATGAACGCCCTCGAACAGGCGCAGCGCGATCTCCAGAAAGCCGAGCAGAAGCTGGACAAGGCTACACGCCGGGTTCAGGAACGGCGGGAAGACATACAGCAGTGCGAGGACCGGCTGGAGGCGATTCGCGCGGCCCGTCGTGTTCTGCAAACGCAGGCCGAAGCTCCTGCCGAAGCCGAAGCACACGCGGAAAAGCAGGAGCAGCCAGAGAAGAGAGAGGAAGAGGGGGAAGGGGAGGCGACGCCGGAGTCTGGAGAAAAGGAGGGTGCCAGGGATGAGGCCGCAGCAGAAGCGGCGCGCAGGCTGGTCGAAGAGGTAGCAGTCGAGGAAGAGGCCAGGGAGGGCGAAGAGGCCTTGCGCGAACTTGTGGAGGAAATAGCTGAGGAGCAGGCGGAAGTAGAAGCGCAGGTGGAGCGTGAGGCCGAGCAAGAGACTCTGCGTACTCTGGCGGAGGAGATTGTGGAAAAGGAAACGGCCAGAGAAGAGGTGCTACGTGAACTGGCCGGAGAAGTTGAAGCCCGGGGGAGCGTGGGACAGGCTGCCGCCGCCGAAGCCTTGCTGGAACTGGCCGAGGAGATCGCGCAGGAGAGCAACGCCGAGGAAGAGATGCTGAACGAACTGGCGAACGAGCAGGAGGAGCAGGCCGCGCAAGAAATCGCCAGCAACCTCGCCCTGGAACTGGCAACGGATCGCACAATAGAGGAGGCGGTCAACGAGATTCGCCAGGAGATCGCGGCGGTGGAGGCCGAAGAGGCGATCAACGAAATCGTGCGCGAACTGGCGAACGAGCAGGAGGAGCCAGTTGACGAGAACGAGACGGTCGCGCTCGATGAAATTGAGGGCGAGCCTGAGCGTTTTCAGCCGGGCAAGCTGAGCACTGCGCGCGACCTGGCCGCCGAAGAGGCGCAGGCGGAAACGGTCGAACTGATTGAAGTAGCTTTCGACGAGGCGTTGAAAACCTCCGACCAGGCTGACGCGGAGAATGGCCCGCCACCCGCCAGTCCTTCCGCCGACGAGGGCGCCGGCGCGGTGGGGACGGCAATGAGCGGAGGTGAGAAACGTCCAGCGGCGCGGCGTAGCTCGCGCCGGAAAGCCGCGAGCACTCAGGCAGCCAGCGAGGCTCCAGCGGCCACTGAAGCAGGCGCGAGCGCGCCAGCGAAGCGTGCGACAACGCGGCGTGCGCGCGACAAGACGGCGAGCACAGAAGAGAGCGCGCAGGCCGAAGGCACCACAGAACAGCCAGGTGCGAGCGCGCCAGCGAAGCGTGCGACAACGCGGCGTGCGCGCAGCAAGGCCGCGAGCAGCACAACTCGCACGCGCAACGCGGGAAACGCGTCAGAAGGCGAGGCGACTGCCGCACGTCCGGCTCAACAGCCTGGAACGGATGGAGAATAGCGTGTCTGAAATCGAGATTCGCCAGGCGCGGGCCGAAGATCGCGCCGCCGTCCTGGCCTTTTGCGAGCATACCTGGGACTGGGGAGACTACATCTCATCCGTGTGGGATGAATGGCTGAGCGATCCCGCCGGTCAACTCCTGGTCGCGCTGGACGATGGTCTGCCAGTGGGGATTGTGCATTTCCGCATGCAGAACGCGACCGACGCCTGGCAGGAGGGTATGCGAGTCGCGCCCGGCCACCGCCAGCGGGGGATCGCGCGCCGCCTCAGCCTTGAGGCCAGCGCCGAGGCCATGCGCCGAGGTGCGACCACGGTACGCCTGCTCACCGAATCCACCAACGTGGCCTCGATTCACATGGTTGAGCAACACCATTTCCGCCGCGTGGGCGTCTTTCTGCCCGCGACCGCGACCCCGCTGACCGAAGCGCCCCGGCGCCGCGTGTACGGTCTGGAAGACCTGGCGCCGGCTGTGCCCGAAGACCTCGACGATATCGTTGATTATCTCAACGTCTCCAACCTCTTTCCCGCCGTGGGGGGACTGTACTATAAAGGCTTCGAGGGCTATCGCATCTCCGATACCCTCTTGAAAGAAAAAATCCAGGCCGGTCAGATCTATCTGCTGCGGCGCTGGGAGCGCCTGGACGGCATCGCCATCGCTGAAGCACGTGCAGGCCGGCAGGGGCGGCATCTCTTCGTTGGCTACATCGACGGCACTACCGAATCAATCAGCCTGATCGCCTACGCCCTGCGCCGCCGTTTACCCGAACTGGAGCTGGATGAGGTGCGGGCCAGCGTACCTGACCTCATGATGGTGCGTGACGCCTTCACCGGCGCAGGCTACGACTTCGACGAAAGCACCTTCTATACCTACGAACGCGGCCTTGTCTGAGGCATTGCAAGCATATTCGCGTCTGTGGTGCTCGTTAGAAGATATTGCGCGTTTCTGGCAATATCTTCTAACAAGCGCCGCAGACGCGATAGGAAGCATGGCGGCAAGTGGACAGGCCTAGATAGAGGGCTGGTAGATCTCGGCCATGTTGGCGAGATCGTGGTAGCGCAGCAGCCAGCAGCCGTAGTTCAGGCCGCCGCCCACAGCGGGCAGGGCGATCCACTGACCATCGTGCAGCTTGTGCTGGCGCAGCAGTTCAATCAGCGCAGTGGCGATACTGGCGTTGGAAAGATTGCCATAGTAGCGGAAATTGTCCACGATTTTGTGCTGGGTGGACTCCGGCCAGCCGTAATCATTGATCAGCACTTCGCCCAGGCGGCGCGTAATGCGCGAATTGGCCTGGTGGGGAACGATGTGAGCGATATCATCGTAGGCCAGGTTGGCGTGGCGGAGCAGCGCATCCAGCGACTCGGCCATAGCGCGCGGGGCTGTGCGGAAGACCTCGCGACCATTCATTTTGGTATAGCCGACCATGTACTGGCTCATCAGCTTGTTTAATTCCGGGCCATTGCCATCCTGAAAGAGCTGGCGAATGCGCATATCCACTTCGGCCATCTCAACCGAATCCTTGCGCAGAGGCGTCTGGTAGCAGAGGGAAGGGCCGAGATTGGCGTCCGCGCCATTAATCACATAGGTTGGCTCGTCGCTGCGTTCCAGCAGGAAGGCCGCCGCGCCCTCGCCAAAGAGCGAACTGGTCTTCCAGTCCAGCACATGCATAATGTTGGACAGCAATCCCTCGGCAGTCACCAGCAGCACCAGCCTGGCCGTACTGGCCGCCAGGATTTCCGCGCAGACCTGAAAAGCCTCCGTCTGGCAGGCGCAGGCGCCCTTCAACATGGTCGCACGGATGGGGCCAAGGCCGAGCCTGGTGGCCACCTGAGCGGCGATAGTGGGGAAAGCATCGTTATCCGAGGACGAAGCGCCGATAATCGTATCTATTTCCGAAGCATCGCGGCCAGCACTGGCCAGGGCGCGGCGTGTGGCAATCACAGCCATATCCACCAGCGTTTCATCCACAGGATCATCGCCATCGATCAGGCCGGGGGCGTCCGCGCCAGCCATCTGGCGGCAGAGTTCCAGGCTGCTGGCGCGCACGTGGCGCGTCTCCAGACCTGTCACGCGTTCCAGGTCGGCGGCGGTGCGAGGATCGCCCAGTCTGGTAGAAATAGAGGCGAAAAACTCATTGGTGATCGTGCCTGCCGGGGCATAGTTGCCCAGACCGACCATACGGATGCCGGCTTTGGTGTAAACTTGAGGGACAATAAATGTATACTCAGGCCATTCTTGCCCGGATGGGACATGTGACATTGAATAAAGACCTCCAAAAAATCAGAGAGGATAAGGACTATGTTGTTCGTAGTATAACATAGTTCGACGCCAGAGAAATAAAAGCGGGGAAAATCGTCCTTCCCCATCTGACAAAAGCACAACAATCTTCTGGTTCATCAGATCGGAGAAGAGGTGAAGCAGGGGTAGCAGGGAAGCAGGCGGGCAAAAAGAGAGAGAGGCAGCATGATACTGCCTCTCTCTGCAAGGTTTTTACCAACGGTCGCGGTCCCCGCCACGATCACGCCGGTCGCGGTCGCGTCCGCCGCGTCCGCCACGGCCACCACCGTTGCCGCCGTAGCTACCACCACCGCCATAGCCACCGCCATAGCCACCGCCATAGCTGCCGCCGCTGCTATAGCTGCTGCGAGCGGGACGTGCGGCCCGCATTTCCTGGTAGCAATCGCTACAATAGACGGGGCGATCTTCGCGCGGGATAAAAGGAACCGTGGTTGGATTGCCGCAGTTCGCGCAAACGGCCTCATGCTGCTCGCCGCGCGGGCGTGGGCTGGAGGAACCGCCACCGCTGCTGCGACGCGCTTTACGGCACTCGGGGCAACGGCTGGGGGCGTTTGTCAGACCTTTGGAAGCGTAAAATTCCTGCTCGCCGGCAGTAAAAGTGAAATCCTGGCCACAATCGCGGCAAGTAAGGATACGGTCTTGATATCCCTCGTAGGAGGTCATGGGTTGTACTTCCCCTTCTTTGACTTTCGCTTCGCCACAACAATCGATTTGGATGGAGGGTGCGTCTCGCCGGGTGAACCCGTGCGATCAGTGTCAGTTGAAGTTTGAATTGGCGCCTGAACCTGCGTATGCCGCGAAGGATTGGGCATATGGTCGTGAAGTGTGCTTAAACAGCCAGGCAGGTGTTTCCCAGATACCGATGGCGAAGCGAAACCGGGGATCGGGTACGACTTACCTTTTTCAAAACCATACAATCATTGTAACATACTCCTTGCCAAAAAGTAACCGTTCGGACGATTTGTACTTGACCGGCGGTGATACGATAAGAGCGTAATTCATCGGAATTTTGCATACCATGCTTACGCACATATGCAGCCTGTTACGCTTGTGGAGGACCAGATTGGATACCACTGTAGAAAAGCAGGCATCATTGCCGCCGCTCGCTCGCAAACCGCGTCATGTCCACAACATAACTGACCGCTTCTCGATGACCAATTCTTATGTGATCGATGATGGGCGTTTGATTGTGGTGGACCCCGGCTCGGCTTTGCAGGTGCGCCTGACCCTCGATTATCTGCAGCGCTTCTTACATCGTTCACCGGCTGATATCGATCTGGTGGTGCTGACACATCTGCATCCCGACCATACGGCGGGCGTTGAGGTTTTGCGTCAGGCCAGCCGGGCGCCAATTGCGGCCTCGATCCTGGCCCACTATCTGATTCAGAAATGGCATGGCGAGGATTTGCAACTGGATGCGCAAAAAGCGGCGAATGTCAATCATTTATTTAGCGTAGCCCTGGGGCAGCGCAACAGACCGGGAATCCTGCATCAACTGGACCTCTTCCATCCCAACTATGAGCGCCAGGCGCGCATGGTGGATCTCTGGCTGGAGGATGTGTCTGGTCTGCCCAATCATCCCGACTGGCGGGTAATCGCCAGTCCGGGACGCACGCCGGAGAGCTTGTGCCTCTACAATCCCTTTAGCTATGAGTTGCTCTGTGGGGATACCGTGGTGACGGTCGAAGGCGGGGCCGCGCTGGTGCGAGGCAGTATGAACCGTGGTCACCTGGAGGCGACCCTGAACACGCTGCGCTCGCTGCGCGTCTATTACCTCTACCCTGGCCACGGTCGTCCGATTCTTTCTCCTAAAGCTCTGGCAAACGCCCATGTCGAATGGTGAAAGATCACTCTTCTTTCATTTTGCTGGGCAGTTTTAGCGAGAATGGGAAGCTCAGGGGAGCCTCGTCCGCCTGATTTGAACTCGGCGGAACGGGCGTAGTCTGCGCCTGGGTGACAAAAGTGTATTCCAGGCGAATGTTGCCCAGGGTAATGATATCGCCTGTGCGCAGCAGATGAGGCGTCTGCAAAGGGTTGCCATTGACAAAGCTGCCGTAGCGGCTGTTCAGGTCGTGTACATAGTCGCCTTCGGCCTGGCGGGTGAATTGCAGATGAGCCGGCGAGATAGAGGCATCGGCAATCACGATGTCGTTCTCGAAGCTCTGACCAAGCGTTACCTGCGGACGATCCAGCAGAAAGCTGCGCCCGGCCATCTCGCTGCCGCGAATGACACACAGACCGAGCGGACGCGGCGGCATGGGTGTGCGCCTGGACAATTGCAACGTCTCCAGCCCGGAAATATCCCCTGCCTGCGGCGGAAAGTCCGGCACCGGAGTCGCTTTCTGCGGATAGCGCTCCTCCTGATGACTGAGCGCTACAGTCGGCTTTGCCGGTGGTTTGCTTCCCACTTCGCCGCCAGAGGACTCTCCGCCGGTGCTTCTGTGTTGAGCAATGCGGCGAATCTGCGGCAGCAGAGGATC
>DASZXF010000660.1:0-4102 GCA_035546055.1 Ktedonobacteraceae bacterium | reverse complement strand
GGGAGCTGGCAGCGGCTCATGCTCCTGCTGGGCAAGCAATTCCTCCCGCGTCGTCGCCAGATAAGGGCGGCGTCCGCAGAGCCATTCATAGGCCATCACCGCCAGCGCGTATTGATCGCTGGCCGCGCTCGTCTGCCCCCGGAGCTGCTCCGGTGCCTGGTACGGCAGCGCGGGAGAGGGCTGAGCAGTGGAAATATCCCCACCAGCAGACGGCAGCGAAAAATCGGTCAAAAACACATCTTTCTCAGTCTGGAGGATATTGCCAGGATGAAGATTGCCATGAACCATATGGGTCGCGGCAGCGTATTGGAGCGCCTCAGTCAGCGAAAGCAGAACGCGCCTGATCTCGTCGGGCGCAGTCGTCTTACCTGCCGCGAAGCGCTTCGCGATAGGCTGGCTCTCAATGTATTGCATCACCAGGTACGCGTAATGCTGCTCCGCCACGCCAGCGGGATGCAGGCCAAAATCCTGTACAGCGATAATGTTGCGGTGAATCAACTTCTTGAGCAGCTTCGCGTGCGCGACAAAGGTCTCTTTCTGTTCGGTAGTTGTCAGCGGTTCCCGTAAAACCTTAAAGACCGCGTACCTCTTCCGTTGCTCGTGTCGATAAAGGTACGTATAGGTAGTAGAACCTTCACCAAGTAACCGCACCGGCGTATAGAGACCAATCGGGGGTTGTTCTACAGGTGACATGGCCGCGCGCGCTCCCTCTTTATCTGAACGAATGTTTCTGTGCATGGAAAGTATAGCACACCCCGCGCTATCTGTGTACAATGCATGTCGCGAAGAAAGCTTTGCTTTGCTTGACAGCGCGGGCGGAATCATTTATATTAAGTGTCAGTTGTACACTAACCTGAAATGGAGTGGAGCGCTCCGGGCACTATCATCTTTGTGAGTTTCGATCTATAATGGTGATGAAGGTAGTTATTGCGGCGCGGGCCAGAAAAGGACCAATCGTCCTGGAAAGAGATATTATTGGAAAACATGGAACGGACAGAAGCGCATAGTATATCGGAAGCGGAGGCAACAATTCCAGCTTCGACAGATGAAGCGAAAGCCCATGGATACGATCCGAACAAATACGAGCGTCCATCGGTCACCGTTGACGTGGTGATGATGAGTTTGCGTCAGGGTGATTTGCAGGTCTTGCTCATCAAGCGTCGTTCCTGGCCTTTTGAAGGTATGTGGGCCATTCCTGGCGGTTTTGTCAATATGGATGAATCGCTGGAAACGGCTGCCAAACGTGAGTTGCACGAAGAGACCGGGGTGGAAGATGTCTACCTGGAACAGCTCTACACCTTTGGCGATCCTGGCCGCGATCCCCGCACGCGTGTTATCACAGTCGTCTATTTTGCCCTGCTCGATTCTGAGCGTCTCCAGGTACGCGCAGCTGATGACGCGGCAGAGGTGGACTGGTTCTCAGTGTACGACCTGCCCCCGCTGGCCTTTGACCACGACAAAATCTTACAGTACGCGCTGGAGCGTCTGCGCGGGAAACTGGAGTACACCACCATCGCCTTTAGCCTGCTCTCCGAGCAGTTCACGCTGCGCGAATTGCAGCGGGTTTACGAAATCATCCTTCATCGCCGCCTGGATAAGCGCAACTTTCGCAAAAAAATTCTCGCCACCGGCATTCTTGAGGATACAGGCTCGAAAAAGATGGAGGGTACGCATCGTCCGGCTCGTCTCTATCGCTTCAATCCCGATGCCGAAGCCAAACTGTAGCTTTTTCTGACTATCCAGGGCATTATGACCGATATCAAACAACATCTTCCGCTGATTTTAGCGACCCTGCGCCGGCATATAGCGGAGACGAGCACACCGGAGGCCATCAGGACGGGACTGCGCGACCTGTTGCCAGCCAGCTATGGTCTGGGCGCGGGCTGCCTTGTCTCTGAGCAGGGGGAACGCTCGCAGCCCTTTGATCTGGTGATTTATGACACCACGCTGGCACCTGTTCACGCGGACGCGCAGGAAGGATTGTATGATCTGCGGCGCGCGCTGGCGGTGATTGTGCTGGCGCAAACGCCGGACGAGCAGGCTGTGCGGACGCTGTTACGCACCATCGCCAGCGCCAAGATGCTGCGCGCGCCCGAAAATGGCCAGCCGCGCGCTCGGATCGGCCAGCAGGAGGCGCAGAGGTCCGCGTCGCGTCTGAAAAAGCTGCTGCCGCTGGGCATAGTCGCCTTTCAGCAATTGCAGACTCCGCAGACTGCCGAGGTCGAGGAACTGGCATTGAGGCTGGACGCGCTATTGAAAGAGCAGGAGGAACGCCTGCGCCCGGATTATCTGCTGGCCCGGGCTCAGGGCGTTTTCTATGCGCACCCGGCGCTGAACGGCGCGGCCTTTACCCCCTATACCGTCAATATTGCCCGTGAGCCAGCGTTGAAGAAGCCGCATCCCTGCTATGTTTGCAAACAGCCCTATGTCTATCCGCATTTCTTCTATCGCTATCTGTGCCTGAGTTGTGGCGATCTCAATTACCGCAAACGTGCTATTTCTGTCGATCTGGCGGGGCGTATCGCCCTGGTGACGGGCGCGCGGGTGAAGATCGGCTACGCCACCGCTCTGAGGCTGTTGCGCGCGGGCGCCCATGTCATCGCCACCACGCGTTTCCCTCACGATGCCGCTCAGCGTTATAGCCGCGAGCCTGATTTTTCCGCCTGGCAGGATCGCCTGCACATCTATGGGCTGGATTTTCGCTATCTTCCTGTGCTGGAGCGCTTTGTTCAGCATATGCACCTGACCTATCCGGCGCTGGATATCCTGATTAACAATGCCGCCCAGACTGTGCGCCGTGCCCTTGAATACTACGCTCCCCTTTTGCCTTATGAGCAACTTGAGCTGGAGGCGCTTCCTCCGGCGCAGCAGACGCTTGTGCGGCGCTCGCATGAAGCCCTGCCTCCTACGCCGTGGAGTGTTCCCGGTGGATCGGAGTTCTCGCTGCCCGCCAGTATCGCCGCCGCTCAACTGCCAGCCGGCGCCCTGCCCTGGTCGCAGCAGGCAATGCCGTCTGTGCCTCTGGATCAGACGCCCGTTTTGTCCACTGTTCCTGGTGAGTTTCGCCCTGAGGACAGAGCCAATAGCTGGACCTTGCCCTTCAATCAGATCGATCTAACTGAATTTTTAGAAGTGCAGACCATCAACGTGACCACGCCTTTTCTCCTGGTCAGCCATTTGCATCCGTTGCTCTGCCGGAGTTCGTTCACGCCGCGTTTTATCATCAATGTCTCGGCCATTGAAGGGCAGTTTGCCAGGAGCAAGCAGGGGACGCATGTGCATACCAACATGGCCAAAGCCGCGCTCAACATGCTGACTCACACGGCAGCCGCGCAACTGGCCAGGGACGGTATTCTGATGAACAGCGTTGATCCCGGTTGGATTTCTCAGCAGGCGCCGCAGAGTGATCCGCAGCGCTGGGAGCGTCTGCAACAACTGCTGCCGCTTGATCTGGTCGATGCCGCCGCGCGCATCTGCGATCCCATCTTCACCAGCATCGCCAGCGGCGTGTTTTCCTCCGGCGGCTTCTACAAAGACTATCAGCCAACCTCCTGGTAACTGGCGATTGACAGAACAATGCGTCTCAACTATAATCGCGCCAGCAAAGCAATTTGCTCGGCGAGGGCGTATTTTAATGGTAAAAGGCTTCGCCTGCCAGGGAAGAGATACATGGTTCGAGTCCAGTCGCCAGGCGCCGTCGCGGGGGCGTGGTGCAGCGTCAGCACAACGTCATCATAGACGTAAGACATCAAGTTCAACTCTTGATCGCCTCCCTCTGCAAACTTCTTCTTCTGCTCTTGCTCAGGGATTCTCACCAGTCGTTTGCCAGCGCCGGCGGCGAGAAGCACGAGGAGAGAAAGAGGCGGGACACCCGCCCCCGGCAGGGACGCTGCGCTCCCTGCACCCTCGCTGGGGATGGCCCTGGCTTGACTTGTGAGTAACCCTGATCTCACACGAGGCGGGGTGGTAAATCAATGCGGGATATGGTACGATAAACACAAAGAAAAGCAAACGCCGTCATCTGGATAGTGCTGGTTTGACCAGGGAGAGGGCTGGGAATACTTACTTATGACTATTCGTAAAATCATTACCGCTGAGAACC
>DASZXF010000659.1:0-6466 GCA_035546055.1 Ktedonobacteraceae bacterium | reverse complement strand
CGAAAGCTTTCGTCAGCGTATCGCCGCGCAGATCCCCCTGAACCGCTGGGGCACCGCCGGCGATCTCGTTTCCGCCGCCCTTTTTCTCTGCTCGCCCGCCGCCTCCTTCATCACCGGTCAGGTGCTCCTGGTCGACGACGGCGAAGTCATGCACTGAAAGCGGGCCAATGTTTCACGTGAAACATTGACCGCTGAGGACGTACAATAAAGGATACCATTGGAAAATCCATTGGGAGAACCCTCCTCCATTCTTTTCCAGGGATATCCATAAAGAGAATGTTTCACGTGAAACATCTCTCCGGTCAATACATTGCTCTGACGCTGGCGATGGATGTTCTTCACGATACAGGCAAAGGAAAATGCGTATGTCCTATCTGACCCTGCCTTTCTTTCAACACCTGGAACAGGCGCAGTCCATTTTAATAGCGGGAGCTGGCGGCGGCTTCGACATCTTCAGCGGTCTGCCGCTCTACTTCGGTTTGCGCGAACAGGGCAAACGGGTTCACCTGGCGAATCTGTCGTTTTCTCCGCTGTTCTCGGCCACAGGTCGTCGTCTGAGTCCGGCGCTGATGGAAATAAGCGCTGATACGCGTGTCGGCAGCGACTACTTTCCTGAACTCCACCTGGCCCGCTGGTTTGCCAGACAGGGAGAAAGCGTGCCGATCTATTGTTTTGAACGCGTGGGCGTGCAGCCGCTGCTGACCGCCTACCGGACGCTGGTAGACCTCCTGCAACTTGATGCTATCGTTCTGGTTGACGGCGGGACCGATAGTTTGATGCGCGGAGACGAACCGGCGCTGGGTACGCCCGAAGAGGATATCGCCAGCATCGCCGCCGTGCATCAACTCCAGCTCAACACAAAGCTGCTGGTCTGCCTGGGCTTTGGCATCGACACCTTCCACGGCGTCTGCCACGCGCATTTTCTGGAGGCCGTCTCCGATCTCATGCGCCGTGATGCCTTCCTGGGAAGCTGGAGTTTGCTCGCATCCATGCCGGAAGTGCAGCGTTACCGCGCCGCCACCGAATTTGTGCTGGACGCCATGGCCTTTCACCCCAGCATTGTCTCCACTTCGATCCTCTCCGCCCTGGCCGGACTCTTCGGGGATGTGCAAATGAATGCCCGCACCGCTGGCAGCAAACTTTTCATCAATGTGCTCATGACCCTCTACTGGTGTTTTCGCCTGGACCCCGTGGCCCAACGCCTGCTCTATCTTGACCACATCCTGCCCACCCGCACTTCTCGCGAGATGAGGCACGCCATCGAGCAATTCCGCGACGAACTGTCCGCCAGAAAACCCTGGATCAATCTACCCATGTAGAGTCAAGCTATTCACGTCCAGGCACGACAGGGAACGTTTCACGTGAAACATTCCCTTGTCAGCGCGTAGATGTTTCACGTGAAACATCCGCGCAGAAAAAGATGTTGTTTGTCATAGTACACACAAGGCAGCGGTGCCTCTTCAGAAAGGAATGGTATCATGTCAGATCTCGACGAAATATCCGCCCTTGAACGCTATGGACATAATCTGACCATCCTGGCCCGGCAAGGCGCATTCCCGCCACTCGCTGGCCAGGAAGCGATTATTCAGCGCATCTTTGAAATTCTCCAGCGCGAGAACAAAGCGAATCCTATCCTGCTGGATTTTGACCAAAGCCGGCGCTTCAGCATCGTAGCCGAAGTAGTCCGGCGCATGGCCATCGGCGAAGCGCCCGCGCCTTTCGTCAACATGCAGGTCATTGCCCTGGACCTTGAAGCCCTCTGTAGCAACCTCTCTGACGACCGCGAGCTACGCCAGCAGCGCAGAGAGCAGCATTATACATCCCTGTGGAAAAAGCTGGCCGAACCTGTCAGCAGCGAAGCCGAAGCGGCTGAAGCATGGTGGGCGAGCCTGAAAGATGTACCCCTCTGGCCTCAACCGGAGGAGTGGATCGCGCCATCTATGGTGCTGGAACGCCTGCAACACATGTTCCTCGCCATGCATCATGCCCCCGGTGCCTACCTGATGTTCATCGACCATTTTCACCGCCTGCTTGGAGGTGAACCCAGGAAGTATCCTGTTGACGCTTCCAATCTTCTCAAACCCATGCTGGCTCGCCGCCAGATTCAATTGATCACTGCCTGTACAGTAGAGCAGTACCGTCTGTATGTTGAGCGAAACGCCGCCATGCAAAGGCGTTTTCAAGAAATTGTGCCGCCCGAAGTACGCCAGCAGCTTGAACAGGAGAGCCAGCAACGCCCGGCAGAACTCCCTCCACAGGAAGAAGCATAGCAGGCAACCAGCGGCGGTGTTTTCGTATCTGCTCACGCTGGTTGGGAGATGTTTCACGTGAAACATGCCTCATCTGAGAAAGGAAGGAACGTGATGTTTTATCCACCTCATGCCCCGGTGCCCTCACTTCTGGAAACTGATGAATTTCGTATTCGCCCTCTGCGCTCAACTGATGTTGAACTGGATTATGACGCGGTGATGAGCAGCCGCGAGACGCTACTACTGGCCAGTGGGGGCGACTGGCCAGCGGAGCATTTTACAATCGAGGAAAATCTGCGGGATCTTGAAGAACACGAAAGTGAACACGACGAGCGGGTAGCCTTCACCTATACCATCATGAATCCTGCCGAGACACAATGCCTGGGCTGCATTTATCTTTCGCCATTCACATTCATGATAGAACATGCAGGCGGTACTCCTGAACAGATCGCGACTGGCGGCGATTATCAGGTCTGGGTCAATTTCTGGGTGCGCCAGAGTCGCCTGGCAGATGACCTGGATAGCCGCGTGCTGGTGACTCTGCTCGACTGGTTCGCCACCCAATGGTCATTTCAGCGCGTCGTCTTCGCCGCGAGAAAAGAGCAGCTTCGCCACCAGCAGCTTTACGCCAGCGCGGGCCTGCATCTGCTTTTCACCCTGCCGCGCTCGCTGCTCTATACCCTCTAATGTTTCACGTGAAACATGCGCGCCGCGTGATTTGACAATCTCAGCCCTTGTGTGCTGAACTATGGAAGAACGCTATTCGTCTTTAGACGCATGATGAAAGAAGGCATTGGTATGATTACAGGTATCGGGCATGTCGCTTTTGTGATTAGCGACCTGGAGCGCTCGCTGGATTTTTATTGCAACAAGCTGGGCTTTCGCCAGGCCTTTACCCTTGATCGCGAGGGCACACCTTCGCCATGGATTGTCTACATCCAGATCGCGCCCGGCCACTTTATTGAGCTATTTCCCGGTGGATCTGGCGAGAACGAGCCGCGCCAGGTGGGATATAATCATTTCTGCCTGCTGGTCGATGATCTGCCGGCCACTCTCAAGGAACTGGCTGCGCGCGGTCTGGAAATTTCCGGCGAACCTGTCCAGGGATTGGATAATAACTGGCAGTTCTGGCTGAAAGATCCCGATGGCAATCCCATCGAGTTGATGCAGATTGTCGACTCGTCTCCCCACTTTGCGGCGGACTCCAGCTGGTCCGGCGAGAAATAATCCGTATGTTTCACGTGAAACATTGCCCTTACTCCTGTAAAGTTTATGCTCAACAGGGCAGAGAATGTTTCACGTGAAACATCGTTTTGATGCTCGCGTTGCCAGTGGTCGACAGGGAAGTAGATGTTTCACGTGAAACATTCTCTGCTTTGATCCGCACCGTTGCCAGATCATCTTCACGAAGCCGCTTAGCGCGGTCGATAGAGCTGGATAGATTTCAGTATTTGATGTTTTGCACATGCGAGCATGGCCATCTGTCTGTGAAGATTGATAGATAACAGGACGGGCCGGTTCCTCATAGTGTTGAGTGAACCGGCCCGTCCTGTTATTAAATAGCTGATGGTCAGGCCAGCACATCGAAGGCGCCTTCTTTGATGGCGCGGGCCAGGTTGGCGATGTCCGGGGCCATGCTGCGGTCGTTTTCCAGGCGAGCCACGTAGGAACGCGTAATGGCCAGAGCCTGGCGCACTCCTGTACCGGGTTGCAGCGGTCGGCGATAGTCGAGCATCTGCGCGGCGCACATCAATTCAATGGCGACGATCTGGGTGGCCTGCTCCAGAATACGCAGCATTTTGTGCGCGCTGGTGGCCCCCATGCTGTTGAAGTCCTCCATGCCGGCGCTGGTGGGAATAGAATCGATACTGGCGGGATGGGCCAGGACTTTGATCTCATTGGTCAGGGCAGCGGCGACGTACTGCACGATCATGAAGCCGGAGTTGAGGCCGGGATCAGGCGTGAGGAAGAGGGGCGCGCCATTTTCGTCCCAGTCGTGCGGACCCATGAGGTTATAGATGCGCCGCTCGGAAAAGCTGGCGAGCTGGGTAATGGCCAGGGCCATGATGTCCAGCGCCAGGGCCAGCGGTTGACCGTGGAAGTTGCCGCCGCTGAGTACGTCGCCATCTTCGGGAAAGATGAGCGGATTATCGGTGACGGCCCCCAGTTCGCGCTCGAAGACACCGGCGCAATATTCCAGGGCATCGCGGACCGCGCCGAGCACCTGCGGCACACAGCGCATGGTGTAGGGATCTTGCACACGCGGACAATCCTGGTGGCTGGCGTTGATCTCGCTCTCTTTGATCAGTCTCAGCACGCGGGCGGCGGTGGCCTTCTGTCCAACCTGGCCGCGCCGTTCGTGGATGCGCGGATCAAAGGGAATATGGCTGCCCATCAATCCTTCGATGCTCATAGCGCTGGCGACCTCCGCCGCGCGCAACAGGGTTTGAGCGTCCGCCAGAGCGAGAATGGCGATACCCTCCATGAGATGCGTGCCGTTGATCAGCGCCAGTCCCTCTTTAGCCTGTAAGCGCAGGGGACTCAATCCGGCCCCGGCCAGAGCATCCACGCCGGATACGCGCTCACCGCGTTGAAAAACTTCGCCCTCGCCGATGAGGATCAGCGCCAGATGGGCCAGCGGGGCCAGATCTCCGCTGGCCCCCACAGATCCGCGCGAGGGAATGACCGGGTACAGGCGAGCGTTGAGCAAACCCAGCAAGAGCTGGACCAGTTCGACGCGTACCCCCGAATTACCGCGCGCCAGACTGGCCGCCAGCAGCAGGGTCATGGCGCGGGCCACGTCCTCGCTCAAGGGTTCCCCGACCCCGGCGGCGTGGCTGCGCAGGAGATTATGTTGCAGATCTGGCAATTGCTCATGGGGAATGCGCACCCGGCTGAGATGGCCAAAGCCGGTGGTCACGCCGTAGACCTTCTGGCCTTCGTCCGCCATACGATCAATCACACGGCGCGCGGCCTGAATACGCGCCAGAGAAGAAGTATCCAGAGAAACCGGAGCATAGTGGCGAGCCACCGCCAGCACCTCAGCGCTGGTCAATTCCTGGCCACGTATGATGACCTCCGCAGGAAGAACAGGAACAATATCTGCTTGCATCATTGGTTATCCTTTCGAGGCTGCACTGCCTCCACGCAGGCATGATAGCAGATAGAGAGGCGAGTTGTACAGCATAAGTGGTTCATTGGCTGGTTGCTACAATAAAAAAGAGTAAGGCATACTCCTGCTCAGATGATTTTATCACCAACTGAGCGGGATAGTGAAATGGAGAAAGCCATGAGTGTGATTCCTGACAAGGAGATGAATATTCTGGAGTCCAACAGCCTGGCCCATGTCGCGACCATCGGGCCCAAACATGAGCCACAATCCACGCCCGTCTGGTTCGATTGGGACGGCAAGTATGTGCGCATCAGTCAGACGAAGACGCGCCAGAAATACCGCAACGTCCAGCGCGATCCTCACATCGCCCTTTCGATTACCGATCCGCAGAATCCCTATCATTACCTGGAGATTCGAGGCAAAGTAGTCAAAATTGAGGACGACCCGCAGAAGAAATTCATTGACTACCTGGGCAAGAAATACATGGGAGTCGAGCACTACTCTCACGACCTGCCCCCGGAGGAGCGCGTGATCCTCTACATCCAGCCAGAGCACACAACCTCCATGGGCTAAGATAGTCGGCGCCCGGCTCTGCCAGACATGCCAGCACGCCGGGTACGTCAGTACTGCCGGACACACCGGGCTCATCGGGTACGCCAGGTACGCCAGAAGGCAAAGCTCTGGCGCAACATCGGGGCAGCATCAAGGCAAGGCTTGATGCTGCCCCGACAACAAGCGGGGAAACGCGAGCTTTGCTTCTGGCGTGCTTTTCTCATCCGGCAAAGGCATGAACCCTGTTACGCCACCGCCGCCAGATGCCATATTCTGGCAGCTTTTGCTATGTTTGTGTTTTATTAATTCTGAACTACATAGATTATATCTCAACATACTACCCACCAGAGTCCTGGCGCTTGCTGGCCGGGATCTTTCTCTTCCATCAATAATTAAGGGTTATCGCCTATAGCTTGAGTATGAATCTTCGCCAGAATACCTCGAACCTTTCGGGTTTCGGGTTGTCAGCATCCCCAAGGTTTCCAGCGCCACAAGAGCGCGTTTCCCCTCCCCACCCAAGGGAAAGGATGAGGTTTGGCGAGCGCTGCGCGCT
>DASZXF010000658.1:0-1712 GCA_035546055.1 Ktedonobacteraceae bacterium | reverse complement strand
CGCCGCTGATCCAGCAGACCTTTGAGCGCTTCGCCGACGAGGGCCGCGTCCTGGCCGGTGTAGATGGCAAAAAGGGCATTGGCCGCCAGCCTGCACTCATCCGGGTAAGGCGAGTGTAACAGTGCCAGCAGACGGGTAAAGAGTATGCGCCTGTGGTCGCTGACGGGGTGTTGCTCGCGCCATTGCAGGGTGGCGATGCGCACTTCGGTGGCCGGGTGGGCCAGCAGCGTGGCGGTCAGTTCGGCCAGGCGAGGCTGAATGGACGGAGACAGACTCTCCACCGGAATGTGGACCACGCCGCGCGCCAGGGCGGGATCAGCAGCCTGCGCGGCTCGCGTGAAGACTTCCCAGGTCTCCGGGGCATCCAGATAGTCCCAGAGCGCGCGCAACAGGGCTACGCGCACATCGCGGTGCAGGTCGCGGCCTTCCCAGGTCAGCAGTTCGCGATACGCCTCCTCCGTCGCCAGTTCCCCGATCAGGCGTACCACCTCTTTGGCCACCGTGACCAGGGTCAGGGGCGCGCCGCGCAACAGACGCAGCGCTTCATTGGGAGGCATATCGAGCAGCGCGGTGCGCAGGGCGTAGATGGCGATGCGGGCGCGTTCGTCGTTCAGCGCGCCCAGCAGGGTCGGAATGCCCTGGCCCGCGTCCAGGTAACCAAGGGCGTGCAGGGCGGACTCACGCACCGGCTTGCGCTCATCGCTGGCCAGCTCAATCAGCGGCGTGAAATTGACAGCGGGCATGGCGGCTATTTGCCGAATAACCTTCAGCCATTCGTAAACGGCGCGATTCTGGTCTTTCGCGCGCACAACCTCCAGCAAGGTGCGCATAAAGATCTTCTGTTGGGTGGGCGTCCAGCGCCGAAAGCCAGTCTGGACAGGCAGGATAAAGCGTACTTTGCCGGTGCTGAAACGCCCTTTGTATGCTTGCTGACCCAGGAAAGGAGTCAGCAGATCCTGGCGCCGCTCGTGCAGATGGGTATAGACGGCTGGCAGGGTGATCAGACTTTTATCCTCTTGCAGCAGCCTGGGAATGAGCTGAGCAGCGCTGGCGTACTGATGCTCTAGCAAGAGAGTGAGCGCGGAATTGGCGATGGACGAGTTTTTCGTCCGCCCGACCATTTTTTCCAGCAACCCGGCCAGTTCGTCAAAGACGCGCAGACGCTTGCCCAGAGCGTTAGCCAGAGAGATGAGCAGGCTTTCCTGCTCGCGGTTACTCCATGAGCGCAGGATGGGAGTCAGAAGCGGCGCGATAGTGCGCACATGCTCGTCTGACAGGTATTTTTCCAGGTCGAAGATACTGACATGCCCGCGCGCGCGGTACGTGGCGGCCATTTGCTGCGCGGCCCAGACTGGATGGGCTGGGAAATTGAAGATCGCCAGGCGCGACATGGCCTGCTCGGTCTGGTAAGAGAGATCCGTCGCGTTACGCGCATCATCGAGGATCTGTCCCAGCGGCTCCAGGTGTTCATCCTGCCAGATGCTACGCGGCAACCCTGCCAGCGCCGCCAGCATCTCGCATCTCACCGGGTCTTGCTCGTTGCGCCGGTCACGTACCAGTTGCAGCGCGTCTGCCAGGTGAGCGCGCTGATAGCGAGTCGTGCTGAGCAGCGCCTTGAGAGCCGCGCCACGCAGGTCGGCGTCCGGCGAACGCAGGAAAGGCTTCAACAGTTCGCTTGCTTCCTCCCAGGGAAGAAACGCGGCATAGGGAAA